>DVIY01000232.1 GCA_018710915.1 Candidatus Gallacutalibacter pullistercoris | reverse complement strand
GTTTCCTCAAAGCATTGCGGCAGCCCACCCCATCCCACATAGCGGGAAAGGATTTCCTGTTCCTCCGGTGTGGCAAGGCGTTCTTCCGCTTCGATCCGTTTCAAGCAGCGGATGGCTCTGACGTTGGCGGCAAACTTTTCGCCTGGTGTGCCGTGACCCAGCTCATCATCCGTGATGTGGAAATCATGGCGCTGTTCTCGTGGTATTTCAGGATGCAGAGGCGCAAAGGTGACGCGCTCACGGCGAATCCGTTTCGGAGCCAGCGGAACCGGTTCTTTTTTTGGGGGGTGTGACAGCTCCGGGCCGTCTGTCATCTGGCTTTCGTAGCGGTCAATGTCCTGCTCAGTAAGCCATTCCGGTTTTTCCGGCAAAGCGTCGTACAGTTCCCGCATTTTGGTAATCTGCGCTTCTACGCTTCCAGCCCACAGGTGTTTTTCCGCACGTCCGCCAGCACCCAGATAGTAGTCGCAATCCGCTTTCAGACGGCTCAACAGGCGATAATCGTCTTGGGTCACGCCGATGGATTCCAGCTCATCTTCCGATACAGCAGTGAGGTTGTCAAAGTCGAGGTCTGTCAACTCGTTTTGAATGAGTGCCTCCAGACTCTCATACTGCCTGCGCTCCAAAAACTGTCCGTCCAGATACCGCTCTACACGGTAATTCACCAAATCCACGTTCACCTGGATGGGAATTTCTTCGTCTGTGACCGTGGTATAGGCGATTCCTACCTTCTCCAGATCGCTGAAATCGGCATAGCTATCATATTCTTCTTGGCAGAACTGGTCGATCAGGTCTTTTGCCTGCTCCAACAGGGCCTGATCTTGGGTGAAGGGCTGGGGCAGCTCCTCGATTCGCTCAATGCAGAGTGCAACATCTGCCGCGATTTCTTCTTCCGGGTCTGCATGGTCGAGGAAGGATTGCAGCAACGCATGGATTTCCTGCCTCTGTGTTGTATTTTGGAGCTGCTGGGCGATATTCTCCACCGCCTGAGCATCGTCCTCTCCGTAGCCCATACGGGAGCCGTCAAATTCCCCCATGAGGTGCAGTACCTGGGCGGCCAATACAGGGTAGAGGTCGGCTGTTTCTTCTTTTTGCGGTGGTTCCTCTCTGGGCGGCACCGAGAATACGGGCGCGTTCTGTGTGGTGGAAACCGTCATCTCCGAAGTGTCGGCCACCTGCTGAATCCTGTCCCGAACCTCCTGGGGCATTTCCTCGTCGTAAATCTGCACCGTGCGATCCGGCGCAATATGGGCAACCGTGCGGTAGTCCCCATCCACTTCTTCCAGCCGGTTCCAAACGGTCAGCCCATTTCCCAGATGCCCGAATCCTAAATCGTAGGCTTTCTTCGGTTCCTGCACAGCCTGCGGTGATACCGGCTCCTTTTTCTCTGCAAACAGGGTAAATGTGCCTTGCCGGTATGCGGTCAAATTCTCAAATGCTCGCTGCCGAAGCGCGTACATCCGATCATCCTGCGGCGTGGCCTCCCAGACTGGAACCATCATCTGATAGATTTCTTCCACGCGAGCCGGGTCGTCGAGCTGCGGCTCGATGAGCTTTACCGCATCCCAATAATCAAAACCATACGGATAGGGGTGGGCCTGCTCCTGGGGAACATTCTCAAAGAAGGCTCGGATGTTTTGTGCGAGCTGGTGCTTTTCGTATTGAGGCATGGCGGCCCGATCTTCATCACTCAGAAACCGCCCCTGGGCGATCATGGCGCTCACGCGCTTTTCCACCGCATTCCATTTCAGCTCCACCTTAGCATAGGGTTCTGTCATGCTGCCGTGGCTGAAATGGACACCTTTACTGAGCTGATAGGTCACATCATCGTTGCCGCTGCTGTATCCGCTGTATTCTCCGTGATAGTGCTTTAAGAAATCTTCTCGTTCCTTTCGGTCAGAGTGGTTGCGATAAAAGGAGTACACTGCCAGCCGGTAGTCCGTGCTGCGCTTTCCACCACGCAGGAGATTGTCGATCTCGTCGCCGGAGATAAAGAAACGCCGCTGGGGATCATATCCCTCGGCGGCGGTAAAGTGCAGCGGTTCCCGCTGTAAATCAGCAAGCTGTTCCAGCAGTTTTTGTGGGCGGTGGAAATGGAATCGGAGAAGTTCACGGTTCTCTCCATATGCCTGGACAAACTGCTCCAGCTCATCCCGTAAGTTCTGCAATCCCTCTGGATGGCCTAACAAATCGCTTATGGCCGCGCTTTCTTCTGAAAAGCCTTGATGGGCGTTGTAAATGGCGTTTATGGTGGGAAGAAATCCCGCATCGGCGGTTCCTTCTGCAAAATCCTGTCGCAGATACCATAGCTGGGCGGCTCGCTGCTGGCGCTCGTACCCGTCTACCCGGTCAAGTTCACTCTGGGGCATATACCGGCCCAAATCCAGCAATTCCCGGATTCGCTTGGCTGCCTGTTCCCAGGGAATCAGCGTGGCCGCCGTGCGTTGTGCGGTTTCGCCCTCTGCCACATGGATACCTTCGGCGTTGTACCAAATGGAATACTTCCGGCTATCCAGATAAAAGCCAGCACCATTTTCACCATACTGTTCCGTCAGAAATCGGGTGTTGTCCTCCAGCGGCTTGTCCTTCTTGAAATAGGCGCAAATGATGAGGCGGCTGTTCTGATCGTTGGCTCCAATGCACAGCGCCTCGTCAATGACCTGCTGAGAAAGCGCCGGACGCGAAAAGAGAGAACGCTGCGGCTCGCCCTCGGATGGAGTAGAGCTGCCAAAGGACGGGAAATCAAAAAGGGACATCTGCTGGCTCTCCTGGGTTGGGAGCTGGCGGATGTCCGTCTGAATGAAATATTCCTTTTTGTCAATAAGCTGTGCTGTCCATCCGGCCACCAAATCCCAGGAAAACACCGATTCTTTGGTGCGGGAAAGGTAGGAACCCTCCCACATGAGAAGCCCGTCCTCCTGCGGCTTATAGCCCAGGCGCTGACCGTATGCGATGATTTCGGTGTATCTGTCCTGATAGGCAGATTTGAGATAATCCGCCCGTTCCCGCTGGTCGGTGTGAACGGAGAAGAACAGCTCGATTTGCTGCTTTTTGTATTTGAGGTCGTCATCCTTATTGGCGATGACAGCCATGATCTGCTTTTCATCGAGAAAAGCGGGCAGCTCTTGGCTGTCCGCTTGCTCCGTATCGGTTAGCTGTAAATCAGCTCCGTGAGGATCGTTTCCTCCGCTGCGTTCCGAAGATTGTTCATGAGCTGTACCCACTTCATCGGATCGCGGGCTTTCAGTTCCTCCGTCACGCCCTCGGTTTTGGACATCTGCGCCACCATCTGATCCATCCGGGAGAGTGCCGTCTGCTCGATCTCTGCCAGATGGCCGTTCAGCTTGCCGCTGGTCAGCAGATTGGTGTAGGTGATCCTGCGGTTCTCCTTCAGGAACTTCCGGCGAAGTAATGCGTATTTCCCAAGAGCCACTTCCGGCTCCTGCGGGGGCAGAAGGTTCGGCAGGTTGTAGCTGCCCTGTCTGCTGTATGTGATCTCGGCCATATTCCATGCTCCTTTCCGGCTGCTTGTTTTTCTGTTCAGTTACAGAATACTGGTTTTCCTGTGCTGATTCAAACGTGCGATTTTCTTTTTGAGGCTATCTTTGCAGGGTCAGGGTCGTGCGGGCAATTTCAGAAAGACACATCTGAGAGATGTCCCCAGCAGCCACGCCCAGGGCGTTCAATGTTTCGGGTGTATTGAAATTCAGCACATCCCGAAAATCGTCATCCTCAAAGTATTCGGACGGATCAAGGCCGCAGCGTACCACCAGCATATATCCGATGCTGGTCTGCAATGCCCGCCGGTACATCACTTCCACATTGTATTCGTCCAATTCCTCCAGAAAACTGCCTTCGGTCAGATGGGACAACTCAGAAAGATAATCGTGGATATTATCCTCTACCGCATTTTTTGCCGCAGAGAGAAGTGCCGCACCCAGATTGTCCTTCTGCTCCAGTTCTCCGAAGCTGTTTTCCAATGCCTCGATAATGTCCGGCGCATATTCCGAGCGTACCGTCCACAGGGGAACAGGCCGGGAGAACCGGCCTTCATGGGTATCGGAAACATCAAAATAGTATTTCAGTCGCTGTTTGCCGCTATGCTCGCCGTCAAATACGGCAATTCCGTTTGCGCCCCGGTTCACCCAGCGTCCGAACCGCTTGTTCCATCGCTCGATCTCCAGGACGGCGGTAGCGTTCGGGCGCTGGGCATAGACAAGCAGTTGTTCGTCAAATGAAAGCCGGTAGTTACGGCAAGCAGACGTAAGAAATTGCTGCCATTCTGCCGGAGCTGTAACCTTGCGCTGTGTTTCCTGGTACAGCTCCGTCAAGGCTTTATATCGAATCGCCATCCGGCGCACCTCCTTTATTCGTTATTCTTTCTGTATGGCTGCAAATCGGCGTGATAGTTCTTATCTGCCGAATAATGACCAGAGAGCGACAGCAGAAGCAGCCAGATTGTGTCTGCGGCCTCGTTGGGATACATCCGAAGATTCACACATTCTTTCTGGTAGCCGTCTGTAAACGAGCGCCCATGTGCCATAAAGTGTTGGATCAGCCGCTGCGCCATCTCCCGATATTCTTCATAGGGATCGCTTTCCGCGTGTTCATGCAGAACCGTAAGCAGAATGTCAAACCAGCTTGTATGGGTTTCCAACTTTACTGGTGGCAGATATGCCATTGCGTATTCACCTTACCTTTCGATTGTAGCGGCTTGCCGCTGCCGGGGAATGGAAAACCCGTAGACTTTGGCGATGTCGTCGCCCAGCCTGCGGGTCACTCTCGTTATATCGGCGCGGGTCGCTGTGCCGCGATACAGTTTTTCTTTCAGAAGTTCAATCTGGGAATCTCGCACACCATCCTTATAAACTCGATAGAGATAATGGTTGGTGCCGTCATGGTGGATGGCATCACACCGCAGATCGCCCAGGCGGTCTACATACCATGTGGAGTAGTCCGTATCTCCGTAAAGGCAGTCACGGATATTGCCGCTGGGAATCTCCTTGTATCCCATGCGGCGTCCGTTCCATAAGCCCAGATCACCGATTACCAAAATAGGCTGGGAAAGCTGCACATTGAGGTTCATGCGCTCATCATCCAGATAATGCCCATTGATTTCATACATCAGAGAGATACGTTCATCCTCGGACAACTCCGGGTATTCTGCTTCCAGATCGCCGCGCCAGTCCTCATAATCCAGATCATAGTTGCTCCAGATAATGTGTTTGTCCTCACTCATCGGGCATCACCCCGATCTCTTTGCTTCGGACGGATGGGCTGGCCCTGCTCATCGTAGTTCTTGGGATCGGCGGCGGGTGTCTGCCAGCCAAACATGGAGCCTGCCAGCATTGCGGCCTCCTGTGCTTTGGTAACGCCAGAAGCATGGTTTGCGATCTCCGCCACCTCCTGATTGGATTTTCCTTTGATTTGCATATCCGAAGGCAAATATCCTTTTTCGCCTCGTGTGATGACAATCAGCTCTCCGCTGGAAGGGAGAATGCTCAAACAGTTGGGCGGCAGAGAAGAACGCAGCGGAATGACACTTCCGTGGGTTTTCTCCAGACGTTCCGCAAACTCGCAGATATGATAGAGGGCGCTGGAATAACCGCCGCTGGTTTCAAAATGGGTTTCGTCGATAAACCGGCAGGTTCGGTCACGGGTTTCTCCGCCACCAGTGAAAATGCGGATGCTATCGCCGTCCGGGATACGGAAGATTTCTTTGTAGCCGGGGGTGATAAATCGGATACCTTGCTGGGACTTTTCCATGTGGTGTTCCAAGAACCGGCCAACATAGGCATAGAGGTAGAAATTGTAGTCCCCATAATTGGGATTGCACCGGAGCATATAGGTGTGCTGATCGGTTTTCAGCTTGAAGCCGTACTCGGTGCAGTAATTGCCCACCATCTCGGCTTCCGGGCGCTGCCGGCAATAGCGGGTCATGCTGTCCCGGCTGAAAAGCAGCCCGTTTTTCTCCCGCAGGCTGTTGACCACTTCATCAAACTCCGCTTTGAACTCGTCGGTCTTATACTCCCCGCGATGCTCAAACCATGAGGTAAAAAACTCTTGGCCAGCGCCAAAATCACCGCGCAGGTGGCCGATACATCCGGTCTGGGCCTCGATCTGGCTGCTCTGGCTGTAAGAATACATCCGTTCCTGCGGAGTCATACTGATGATTTCCAGTTTCATTATCGTTCACGCTCCTTCTTTTTTCGTTGGATAGAAGGCTGGCCTTTTTCCTTCAAATCCTTTGCCCGTGCCTGCCAGTATTCGGGATGATAGGTCTGTAAGCTGCGGTTTATGACTGCTTCATATTCACCAGGGCGGAAATACTGGTTGACGGGAGCCTGATACAGCTTTTTGTCCATCAGCTCCCGCAGGGCTACCGGCCCGTCACAATCCTCCTCATAGCAGAGCCACGCTCCCTCCACAAAGCCACACTCCCGTGCTTCCTTTCGGAATACCTTTTCCGCCAGTTCCCGGCGCACCATAACGCCGCCGTGTCCTGCTGTGCTGATAGAATACGCTCCGGAGCAGAGGGTTTCACGGGTCTGGATTTCTCCCCAGGGGGAATCATCCGGTGCTTCATACACACGGGTATCCCGCCGTTGCTCCTCCAGACATTGAACCTCCTCTTGCGCCCGTGCTACCAAATCTTTCTGTGCAGCGAACAGGGTGCTGAAATAGTGCCCCCAATAGTAATCCGTCCGACCTGTGCATTTCCAGGTAACAAACTGCTGGGGCGCTGTTGAATGAACCCCCAAAACGAATTCACTATCACCTACATGACAGGAATCCGTGATGATATATCCTTGATTGATACGCATATTCATCCTTCATCGTGCCTCCTTCTCGCCTTTGTGCGGTTCTTTTTTCGTCTGTTCCTGCTGAACAGTCAGCAGCCCGTGATTTGCCCATCCGGGCAGTTTCTCCGGCTCCATAGTGCCAAGAATGTCCATCCGCTCATACCGGCTTTCTTTTCCGGTATAGAGGTCGATGCAGAAGCAGGCTGAGCCACGGCTGCGATGATAAGCACCAAATCCGCCTGTGCAGAGCTTTAACTGGCAGGTAGCCCTGCGGTACTCCCGGCGCAGCACCTCCGGCTTGATGACCACAATTTTGTTATTCAAGTCGTCATCGTAGGACAATACGGTACAATCGCTGGCCGTGAGGGGGTGGTCATCAATTCCCTGTATTTTGGGCTTGTTCATCGCCACACGGGTTTTCTCGGCCTGCTCGGTAACGCGCTCACCGAACATCTTTACCATCTCCGCATAGTTGTCGCTGCACATGACCTCGCTGTATGCCGCAAATAACTCATTCTGCTGGCAGAAGGCACACATATATTTATCGTTGCTTTCGCTCTGGGGTTTTTCTCCCAGAACGATCTCCCGATCACCGATGTGGATGGCCTGGATGATCTCATAATCGCCTGCCATACGCTTGTATGTTTCATCTTTCATGCTTTCACCTCATTTCGCAAAAACGATTTGATTTCTTCGATGGATGCAAAGTCCTTCTCAATACCCGTCAGGTATCGCACGGTATCCTGCCATTGAGAGAGAGGAAATTTGTTTGTTTCCATCCTGCATAGGTCTAAAAGGGCCGCCCTCCGCAGAATAGGAGAAAGATTCAGGTCTGAGATAAAACATCCTCGCCGTGCGGCAAGAATGTCCAGCAGGTGCAGTTCACTCATGGCAACACCCGCTTTCCTCGGCCTCCTTCAAAAGTGCCTCTACCAGCTTGCCGCTGCGAACCTTGTTCCGATCCGCAAGCACTTTGTTCTGAACACAAAGCACCGCCCGGATATTGGGGACGGTGATACCGGGAATCTCCACCATTTCTTCCGGGGTGATCGTTAGAAGCTGCACCGGCGAATATCCCGCCTGGGCAAAGATACGGAATAACCGTTGTTCAAATCGTTCTCTCATCGCAATCACGCTCCTTTCTTTTTGGGATATGTAAAGGGGCGGCCCCTCAAAGCCGCCCCCGCTGGATTACTTCTTCCGGCTTTTGATCTTGAGAAAGATCAGGCCGCCGAGAATAAAGAGTACCAATCCTACCGCAATGATGGTTTTCAATTCCATAGTCAATTCCTCCTGTCACAAATTTTGACCGCTGTATTATTCAGCGGATTCTTCGTCCTTCCGGCGCTTGCTCACATAGGCCGCAATCCCCAGAACAGCGGCTCCGGCGGCAGATACGCCCATCAGGGTCATCCACAGCCACGGTTTGCTCTCATCACCGGTTTTCGGGGTGTCGCGCAGTTCGTTGTGCATCTGTGCAACGGTGGTCTTATCCGCAAAGATCGTCACCGTCTTATCAGCAGGCAGCACATAGTTGGCACTGGCATTGTCCGATACCTCCGATACGGTGTAATCGCCCACGCGCAGTCCGGTGATCTCAATCTTGCCGGTGCTGTCGGTCTTGAATGTCTGGTCATAACCATTGGCACCCGTCACGCGGAAGGAGAACCCTTCCACCTTGCCGTCGCTGGATGTCTTTTCGATCCGCAGGGAGCCGGTCTGTGCCGCATTGACAAAGCCCTTTCCGGCTTCATTTTCCACTTCGTAAATTTTGCCGTTCTCGACAATCTCCACATAGTAGGCGTTTTCATCCAGCAGATACCCCTCCGGCGCTTTGGTTTCCTTCACGAACACTCCGCCGTAGAGGATATGGGACATTTCATAGATGCCGGTGCTGGTTTCCTCCAGCTTGCCCAGCAGTTCGTCGCCCTCATCCAGTTCCTTGTTGCCGTTGGTATCCCGATACACCTCAAACTCGGCTCCGGTCAGCTTGTTGTCCGGGTAATCCTTATCCACTTTGGTAAGGCGCAGGTCGCCGTAAACCTGTTCGTTGGCAAGGGAGATCTCCACAACCTGTTCATCTTCCTCAATGGTAACGGAGATGATCTCATCGGAGAGGACAAACCCTTCCGGGCTTTCCAGCTCTTTCAGCACCCAATTTCCATACGGCACATCGGTGAAGGAGAAGCTGCCGTCATCCGCAGAGGTGGCGGTGGTAAGGGCGTTTTCTGTCGTAAATTCGGTTTCATCACTCTTAAAGAGTCCGATTACAGCCCCACCCAGGCCAGAGCCGTTCTCGTCTGTTTTGAGGCCGTGGATTTCACCGCGAATCAGCTCGTTGGTGATGGCCTCGCCGTCATTTGCAGCAATCTCCACCACAGCAACAGACGGCCCGCCGTATTCAAAGGTGAACGGGAAGGTTTCACCATTCAGCAGATAATGGCTATCCGTGGACAGTTCCTTCAGATAGAAGCTGCCAAAGGGCAGGTCAGTAGCACAAGTGGCCTGACCGTTCTCACCCACAGAAACGATCTCCAGAAGCCCGTCTGCCGGAATAACGGAACCATCCGCTGCGGTAATATCCTCCTGAGCGTACAGGCCAAAGGTGACGGCGGAAATCTCGCCATTCATACCGATGCCGAAGGCTTCATCCTGCTCCAGCAGCTTATTCAGAGTGACCTGTACTTTCTGGCGCTGGTTGTAGAAGCTGGCGGAAGTTTCGGTGATCTCTACCTCCTGGCCTGCGTACACCAGCTCCACGTTGGTGACATTCTCGCCGGTATCCACCATGCCGTAGGGGAACTCGATTTCCTTGACCTGGAACTTGCCCAGATAGAGGGGCTGGCTCTGGGCTGTGCCATCCTCGCCGGTGGTAATTGTGTCAACTACCTCGCCCGCAGAATAACGCAGCGTACCATCCAGCGTGTAAACGTCCTCCAGCGCCGTGATCTCAAACACCGCACCGGACAGGCCGTTTACGTCATACACGGGCTGATATACCCCGTTGGATTCCGTGACGGTGGAGAACACCTCGCCGGTTTTGCTGACCTTGATGACGCCTTTCTGCGCCATATTGGGTTTGGTGACTTCAATGACCGTCACGCCGCCTTCCTCGCTGGAAACATCCTCGGTCACATCAAAATACACCGGTGTGCTGTCCAGCACATAGCCATAGGGGGCCTGTACCTCAACCAAAGAGTAGCCGGAACCATACTCCAGCTTTTCGGGCGTTACCAGGTAGCCCTCAGAATTGGTGTAGAACGTATCAATCGTGGTCGGGGTCGGATAGGTGAAGGTCATTTCCACCTTGCTACCATCGGGACGATAAATCTGGAACCCGGCTCCTGCATAGGGGATGGTAACGCCAGTTTCCGCATCCACCTTGACCACCTTGATGAAGCTCTCAAAGTTGGCGTTGTTGATGAGATAGCGGTAGGTCTGGCCGCCCTGAGCAATATACACTTCAAAATCGTCCATCAGCTCACGGCCTTCCCAGCCTTTCGTCTGGTGAACGATATAGGTGCCATAGGGCAGCATCTTGGACTGTGCAAAGCCATTCTCGTCACAGGTGAGAACGTCGCGCTCGGATTCCTTGGCATTTTCATAGCTGCCGGCTGATTTCAAGAATACCTGGAACTCCGCACCGGTTTCCGGGGTTTCGATCTGGGTTTCTCCATCGTCGGTATGCTTGATGATGGCGATGTCGCCCTTGATAACCTGCTCGGTCACATCGTTGGCGGTGTCGTTCAGCTCGATCTCATACAGTTCCGGCTCCGCACCTACCTTGTGAATGGTGGAATTCAGCAGATACCCCTCGCTGGGGTTGATTTCACGAATTGTCCAGTCGGAATCACAGACATAATAATCCGTGGTGAACTGACCGTTCTCATTGGTGGTATAGCTGTCGATAAGGGTGTCGCCCTTATAAAGCCCATAGGTTGCTCCGGCAAGAGAACCGTCGCCCTGGGGCGCGCCGGTTTCCACATCGCTCTTAGTTACTGTGACACGGAACTTTTTCAGCACATTGTTCACGCTCTTGTGGGTGACTTCGTTCCAGGCAATCGTGGCGCTCTGAGCCTCCGGCACCACATAGCGGATCGGCGTATCAACCTCCTCCAGTACGAAGTCGGAGCCGATGAGGACGTTTTCAAACCTTGCCACACCGCTGGAATCGGTCACAGCGTATTCATCTACCGGCAGGCCGGAAAGAGAAGTTCCATAGAGATGGAAGGTCATTCCCTCCACCAGACCGTCCTCGCTGGTCTTTGTGACCTCCAGACTGCCGCGTTTCAGCACGTTGTTAAAGTTCACGGTGGCCGTCTGGCCGCTGACGATGGTCACGCGCTGAGTAGCCTGGGGTTCGTATTTGTCAATGGACTGCTCGGTCACGGTATAAACGCCGGGATTGAGGTCGGTGATGTCAATTTCACCCGCCGAATTGGTTGTCTTGGTGGCGCTGTATCCCTCGCCGGTGATCGTGAAGGAGATGCCCTCTACCTTGCCGTCCTCGGAAGTCTTGATCAGCTTCATGTTGCCGGTTTTTACTTCCAGATTGAGATAGCCCACCATCTGATCGGAAACGGTAGCTCCATAGGTGGCGAAGTCCTGCGTACCACCACCGGATACGCCGTCCGTCCAAACCACAACGCCGCTGCGCTGGGCGGTGATCTTCTCCGCTTTCACCGTCACAGAACCTTTGATAGCCTGATTGGATGTGATAATGAGCTGGTTGCCGTTCACCGAAAAGGTCAGCCCGGTGGTACTGCTGGTAAAGGTGTAATCGCCCAGCACATTGTTGGTGTCTGTCAGGGTGACAGAATACTTTTCGCCGTCCCATTTCAGTTCATAAGCTCCGGCATCCGGGGAGCCGCTGAAAAAACTGGGCAGCATGGTGTGCCGCTTCACGGCGCTCTCAATGGCGGAATACTGGCTGAAAATCTGGCTGCGCAGCGGATGGCTGGCGCTGATATATTCCGCCACATTGTTTTTCCCCTGGGCGTTGGCGTCCACATGGTTAAACTGGCTGTCACGTTCACCGACAACCGTTTCCCAAACAAGAAGCTGGGTAGCGATATAGCCCGCCATCTCATTGGCATCATCGGGATTGTTGCTGTTCCACGAAGTATCGGCGTTGCCCTGCCAGCCGTAGGTCATGATCCGTCCGATATATTCCTTGATGGTGCTGGGTGGAATGGTGGGGTTCAGATGGGACGGATAGTTGTCCCAGAAATCCTCGCCTCGGCCCGTGTACTGGTCGCCGGTTTTTACACCGATACCAGGCTCAATGCAATAGATGGCTTTTCCGGTGAAAGAGTCCTGGGTATGAACTGAAAAATGATCCGCCGCACCAGTAGACCAGCCGCCCAGGAAATTAAAGGCAGGATGACCCCACCCGGCCTTGTTGGGATCGCTGGCACGGGGAATATCCACCATATAGGTGGTCATGGTTTCGCCTGCGGCAAAAGCCGTAACGCCTGTCCCGGCAAATACTCCAAAGCACATCAGGAGCGCCATGAGCAGGGACAAAGGCTTTTTCAATGCTTTCATCTTGTTACCTCCTGAAAATTGGCCGAAAAAACAGCACATCGTTTCCTGATGTGCTGCCGTTCGGCTGATGATTGTTGGTTACTGTCTAAAAAAGAGTGGTACGCCGCTTTTTCTCCTGATCAGCCTTTTACCAATACAGCCGGTATCTTTTTGAAACAGGCTGCCCCAATATCTTCTTTTTGGGGTTGTTTAGGTTGTTTGTAGGGGGTGAGGTGTGGAGAGGGGG
>DVIY01000231.1 GCA_018710915.1 Candidatus Gallacutalibacter pullistercoris | reverse complement strand
GGAAGCGGTCAGCGTATGCATTCTGAAATCCCGAAACAGTTTATTAACATCAATGACAAGCCTGTTATTGTTTATACCATGGAAGCCTTCCAGAAACATCCTGACATCGATGCAATCTGCGTTGTCTGCATCGAAGGCTGGCATGATATTCTGAAAGCCTATGCCCGTCAGTATAACATTTCCAAGCTCCAGTGGGTCATTGCCGGCGGCGAAAACGGCCAGGGCTCTATCCGCAATGGTGTTTACAAGCTGGAAGAAACCTTTGCTCCCGACGATATCGTACTGGTACACGACGCCATCCGTCCGATGGTTTCTCAGGATATCATCTCTGACTGCATCGTAAAAGCCCGCAAATATGGCTCCGCTATTTCCTGCGTCCCCTGCACCACCGCTGTGCTCGGCCTGGAAAATGCCGGTGAAACTTCTTCCGGGAAAGTTGTGGACCGCAGCCTGCTGGGCATGACGCAGACACCGCAGGGTTTCCGGCTGAAAACGCTGGGCGATGCGCACCGCGAGGCTCTGGAGAAAGGCATTACCAATTCTGTGGCAAGCTGCACCCTGATGGTAGAGCTGGGCAAAACCGTACACTTCTCTCTTGGTTCTGAAACCAACGTAAAGCTGACTACCCCTGCTGACCTGAAAATTTTCAAGGCACTGCTGGCAATTGAAGAAAACCGTCTGTAAACCGCAGGAGGGAACGACATGTTTTTGAAACACGCGTTATATCGTGAGGATATTGAACAGGCTGCAAAAATCTCCTGGCTTCCCTGGGAAAAGCTGCACGGAGAATCCGTGCTGGTAACCGGTGCAACCGGCTTGATCGGTACCTGCCTGATTGATATCCTGATGGAGCATAACCGCATCAGCGGAGAAGCACCCATTGAAGTATACGCACTGGGACGAAGCGAAGCCCGGCTGCTGGAAAGATTCTCCGAGTGGAAGGACTCCCCTGCTTTCCATACTGTGATTCAGGATATTCGCAGCCCTCTGCCGGAAGACCTTGCTTTCTCCTATATGATTAACGGCGCAAGCAATGCGCACCCCGCCGCTTATGCACGCGACCCTGTCGGTACGATTTTAATCAATATTGAGGGGCTGAATTCCCTGCTGTCCCACGCTGCTGCACATGGCACAAAAAGAGTGCTCGAGGTTACCTCCATTGAAGTATATGGCCAGAACCGCGGCGATGTGGATGCTTTCACAGAGGATTACTGCGGATTTATCGACTGCAACAAAGCGCGTTCCGGCTATCCGGAAAGCAAGCGCGTCTGCGAGGCCCTGTGCCAGTCTTACCGCGCACAGCACGGGCTTTCGGTATGCATCGCCCGCCCCAGCCGTGTATATGGGCCTACCATGCTGAAAGACGACAACAAGGCCACCGCACAATTTATTCACAATGTGCTGCGCGGGGAAGATATCGTCCTCAAAAGCAGCGGAAAACAGCGGTATTCCTATACCTATATGCTCGATGTTGCCACTGCTTTCCTGACCATTCTGCTGCTGGGCGAGGATGGGGAAGCTTATAATATTGCAGACGACCATTCTATTGTTACGCTGGGCGGTCTGGCTGAACGCATGGCTGAGCAAAACGGATGCAAGGTCGTTTATGATATTCCAAACGCTTCGGAAGCTGCCGGTTTTTCCAATCTTCTGAATGGCGTAATGGACGCTGAAAAACTGAAGGCACTGGGATGGACCGCCATGGTGGACATGGATAACGGTATCCGCCGTACCATCAGCATTTTGAAAGAGCAGGAGAATTGAGAAATACTTCTGTTTCCGAATGGAGGAATTATCTTCTGATATGAGTGTTAATGAATTTATTCTCGATATTTTTGCTCAAACCGGTAAAAAGATCAGTTTGTTGAATCTTGAAGACACGTTCACGCAGTTTGGGCAGATTGTTTTAATCTGCCCGGAACATCCTGTATGCCACATGCTGATTGGCGCTTTGCAGCAGTATCAGCTGAAGCATGAATGGATTACGCTGCATGTCATTCAGGATACACAGTCTGAGGGCGGCAGCTTGAGCTTTCCGGAATATGTGGATACTGAAAAGCTGAAAGTGTGGAATTCTGTGGAAGAAATGCTGACTGTCTGGCCTGCTTCTGAGCAGCACACGCTGGTTTATTATTTCACAAATTTCCGCTCGGAGTATTACACCGCTGAGCAGGCACAGAGTCACCGCAAAGAGCACTTTGAAAACTGCCTGCATACGCTGGCTTTACTGCCCAATACGACGTTTGTATTTGTTCCTTTTATGCCGGTACTGGATACCCTGCCCTCTTGCTGCAATGCTGCTGCAGAACGGGAGATTGAAGTATTGTGGCGAGACCTGCCGCAGAATTCTCCACAGCAGATGATGCTGGGAATGGAAGAAATCTGCCGCCGTCTGGTCCGCAGCCGGGCTGGCAGTGGATTGATGCAGATGGGCGATGTGGATATCAAGGTAGACCGTCTGGATTCAGTCTTTGGCCCTGGAATTGATATTGCCGACGGTGCGCCGTTCTATGAAGTGGCTCACGAAATCCTGGATAGGCATATTATTACCATTGGGTATAATGATCACCGGCGGTTTTATTCTGCTTTGTATATCATGGATGCTATTTCTGCCCTTTTGCTTTATGGCCTGCAGGGCCGCAGCGGGAATATCTATCATGTCAGCTCTTTCTCTTATTCGTTGATGTCCATGAAGACCGAATTCCACAGCGCCGCCTCTGACCTGGACGTACAGCTGACAACAGAAGCCAAAGGTGAACCTGTAACGGAATATCATGTTCTGAATGATAAAAAATCACTTTTGATTTATCCCGCCAAAAAGAGGCCGCTGCTTCATACCGGGATGAAAAAAGCAATTACCCATACTTTCCTGTATTTTTATAATCATCCCCCCTATCTTCCGCAGGATCCTCTCAACGTATATTATGGCCGTATTGACCGTATCCGCGAGATGGAATTGCAGGAGCTGGACGAAATTGACCGCATTTGTAAAGAAAACAATATCCGTTATATTCTGGCAGGCGGCAGCATGCTGGGGGCAATCCGTCATGGCGGATTTATCCCGTGGGATGATGATGTCGATATTGCCATGCTGCCCGATGATTATGAGCGTTTCTTGAAGATATGCCCTGGCCTGCTGTCTGAA
>DVIY01000230.1 GCA_018710915.1 Candidatus Gallacutalibacter pullistercoris | reverse complement strand
CCTACGCACGATGTTTGAAGATCAGAATTTTTGGCAGTCAAAATCTGAATCCCATTTTTCAGCACAAGACTTTCCCATTTCATAGCGATCCATCCCCTTCCGCTCAGGAACTAAATAAAAGCAGATATTTTTAATCAGCATAACTTCAATCTATTTTGCACTCTTTTTTCCTGATTGGTTACTCTCATTTACCATTGATGCTCTATTTGTAAACTTGGACATCAAACATCTTATAATATCAGACTACCTGATTTTAACACGATTGTAAAGGGATTTTTGACAAATATCTTTTGTTTTGGTAATTATTGTGCAATTTGAAGCTTTTTCCCCTAATAAAATTTATTTTGTCTTGCCAAATAGGCGTATAGCAATCTGGCGGCCACTGGGCGTATCGGCCAGTCCGCCTTCTGCGGTTTCACGCAGGGTAGCGGGCAATGTGTTGCCCACCCGTTTCATCGCCAGAATCACCTCATCTGCCGGAATGACGCTTTCCACTCCAGACAGTGCCATTTCTGCTGCTGCAAGCGCATTGACCACTCCCATAACGTTCCGTTTGACACAGGGAACCTCTACCAACCCTGCAACCGGGTCACACACAAGCCCCAGAACGTTTTTCAGGGCCATGGCACAGGCATTGGCACACATCCCCGCTGTACCGCCAGCCATCTCTGTTACGGCAGCCGCAGCCATAGCAGAAGCACTTCCCACTTCTGCCTGACATCCGCCCTGTGCACCGGAAACAGTTGCATTTGAGGCGATTACCATCCCAATTCCCGCTGCGGTAAACAGCGCCATGACAGCACTTTCTTCCGGCAGATTTTTTTCTTCCATCACGGTTATCAGTGCGGCCGGAAGGATTCCGCAGGAACCTGCCGTCGGCGCCGCTACGATACGGCCCATACAGGCATTACATTCTGAAACCGCCAGCGCACGGGCAACCGCTTTTCCAAAATACTCTCCGCACAGGCTTTCTCCTTGGCGGGTACGTTCCATGACACGGGCAGCCGCACCGCCTGTCAAACCACTGGCAGAACGCAGCTCTGGGTTTTCCCCTTCCTGCGCAGATTCCAGCATAACCTGAAAATTACGGCGCATTTTTTCCTTCAATTCTTCCGGCGTCTTTCCCAATTCTTCTGCCTGTGCTTCCAGCACTACCTGAGAAAGCGTTTTTCCGGTTTCTTCTGCAATTTGAAGATATCCTGCAATCGTTGGCACTTTCTGCAACCCCCTTGAACCAGATTATGGTGCCGGCAAAATCAAAACACAACGGCTGATCTGCGGAAAACAGCGAATCCCATTGGTTACCCGTTCGTCAGGTGCTTCATCCAGCTCCAATGTCATCAACGCCATATCGCCTTTCTTTTTCCGGCTGAGCTTGAAGCCTCCGATATTTACCCCGTTCATCGCCAGATAGTTCGTCACGCCAGCAATCACACCCGGCACATCACGGTGCAATACCAGCAAAGTGGGCTGGTTTCCGGTAAGTTCCACACTCATCCCATCCACACAGGTAATCAGAATTTCCCCGCCCCCAATAGAGGCCCCCTGTACAGACACAGAGTCTCCCTGTTCATTCCATAAAGTGATCAAAGCGGTGTTGGGGTGTGCGCCGTCAATTTCAACTTCTTCAAAAACGACAGAAATTCCCTCTTTCTCTGCCAGCTCCAGGCTATTGCGGATACGGGTATCACTGGGAAGCATCCCCATAATTCCTGCGGTCAGGGCTTTTTCGGTGCCATGTCCCCTCCCGGTTTTCGCGAAAGACCCGTGCAGACCAATCAGAGCACGCACCGGTTTTCCCGGCAGCAGCGCGCCTGCCATATTGCCAATCCGTACGGCGCCGGCAGTATGAGAACTGGAAGGGCCGATCATCACAGGCCCAATTACATCAAATGCATTCATAAAAAACGCGCCTTTCCCTGTTAAAGGGTGCCGTTTGCTTACAAAACAGCACCCTCACAGTCTACACTTTTACAGCTCCACTCAGGATTTTTTTGCAATTATTTCAATTTCCACCAAAGCTCCCTTGGGCAGGGCAGAAACTTCCACGCAGGAACGTGCCGGATACGGCTGGGTAAAGAACGTTGCATATACTTCGTTCAATGCGGCAAAATCGGCCAGATCTTTTACATATACATTCACTTTAATAACATCATCCAGCGATGCGCCGGCTTCAGCCAGTACCTCACGCAGATTGCAGAAAACGCGTGTTGTCTGCGCTTCGATTCCGCCCTGCACCAGTTCGCCAGTTGCCGGGTCAATCGGAATCTGGCCGGAAGTAAAAATCATATCACCGCACACGATTGCCTGGGAATACGGCCCAATGGCAGCAGGCGCTTTCTGAGTTGAAACGGCATTTTTCATAACAGTCATCCTCTCTTCTACAATCGACCTTTATTTATCCCTGACGGGACTGGTATTCCTGGTCACAGTAAATGCAGCGGTAATGATGTTCGCCATGGTTCTCATACAGCTGAAATACCTGATCCAGCCCCTGCTCAATGCTGGTGATGCAGCGGGGATTTTTGCAGCGCACTACATTTGTCAATGTCTGTGGGGGCACCAGCTTTTTCTTTTCCACAATTTTTCCTTCGCGGATAATATCTACAGTAATATTATGATCGATAAAACCCAGTACATCCAGGTCAATATCCGTAATTCCCTCAATTTTGATAATGTCCTTACGGCCAAACTTGCTGCTGCGGGCATTCTTAATCACTGCGACACAGCAATCCAGCTTATCCAGCTTTAAAAGCTTGTACACGCGCATACTGGCGCCTGCCTGGATATGGTCAATGACAATACCAGTTTCAATGCTGTCAATATTCAACATATTGCTTTCCTCCCTTACAGCTTCAGGCCCAACAGCTTCATAATCAGCGCCATACGTACATACACACCGTTTTGTGCCTGTTCAAAATACGCAGCGCGGGGGTCGTTATCCACTTCTCCTGCAATTTCGTTCACGCGGGGAAGCGGATGCAGAATCGACATCTCCGGCTTGGCAGTACGCAATTTTTCGCAATCCAGAATATAAGTATCTTTCAACCGGATGTAGTCCTCTTCGTTGAAAAAGCGCTCGCGCTGTACGCGGGTCATGTACAGGATATCCAGCTTCGGCATAACCTCTTCCATGGTCTCCACTTCTTCAAAAGGGATTCCTTTTGCATGGAGCACTTCTTCACGGATATAGTCAGGGATCCGAAGCTCTTCGGGTGAGATCATCACAAAGCGGATCCCCTCAAAGCGTGCCAGCGATTTGATAAGGGAGTGCACAGTACGGCCAAATTTCAGGTCACCGCACAGACCGATGGTCAGATCAGAAAGGCGTCCGCAGCGTTTGCGAATGGTCATCAGATCTGTCAGCGTCTGCGTGGGGTGCTGATGTCCGCCGTCGCCGGCATTGATTACCGGGATTTTGGAAAAACGGGATGCAACCAGCGGCGCACCTTCTTTGGGATGGCGCATCGCACAGATATCCGCATAGCAGGAAATAACGCGGATGGTATCAGCAACGCTTTCTCCCTTGGCAGCTGAGCTGCTGTCGGCAGAAGAAAAGCCCAGCACACTGCCCCCCATATTCAGCATAGCTGCCTCAAAACTGAGGCGGGTGCGGGTACTCGGCTCATAAAAAAGAGTGGCCAGTTTCTTTCCGTGACAAACCTCTGCATAACGGAAACGATCAGCGGCGATGTCATCAGCTACATCCAGCAGCTCCAACACCTCCTGTTTGGAAAAATCAAGCGGGTCGATCAAATGTCTCATGCAGGTTCCCCTCTCTGTAATCTCGGGCTCCCGGGCCGTGTCGGTTTGTGTCAGTCCGTAGCATACCTTCTCTTTATTATAATCATCTGCTCTGTGTTTGTCCATCCCAAAAACAAAGGCCCTTCTTCTATATTTTTCTGTTGGAAAAACCGAAATAATGGCAAATATTCTGTGATTATGCTATAATAAACTCAATATTTTGTCAAACCGTGGATTGTTTTACAACCTATTTGTAAAAACTTCACCCAGTTTCACATACTTAGAAAGGATGAACAGGTATGGCGCAAGATACGATACAGGCATTGGCACAACACCTCAACGAAAGTATTGGTAAAGTTATCAAAGGTAAAGAAGATGTCATACGCAAGGTAACCGTGTGCCTTTTGTGCGGCGGGCATATCTTGCTGGAAGATATCCCTGGAACCGGAAAAACTACACTGGTAAAATCATTGGCACGCTCTGTCAATGCCTCCTTTACACGTGTACAGTTTACGCCGGACCTGCTGCCGACTGATTTAACCGGAGCTAATATTTACAACCAGAAAACCGGGGAATTCACCTTTAAACCCGGCCCTGTATTTACACAAATTTTGCTGGCCGACGAAATCAACCGCGCGACTCCCCGTACACAGTCCAGCCTGTTGGAATGTATGGAAGAGGGGCAGGTCACCGTAGACGGGCAGACCCATATACTGGAAAAACCATTTTTTGTAGTAGCAACGCAAAACCCAATAGAAATTCAGGGAACCTTTCCATTGCCGGAAGCTCAATTGGACCGCTTTTTTATGCGGCTTGCCATGGGCTATCCTCCGGCAGAAAACGAGCGTGAAATGCTCGCTGAATTTATGCTGGGCAGCCCATTGGAATCCATTTCTCCGGTGACAGATACCGATGAGATTCTCAAAGCACAACAAAAGATTCGCCAGGTACATGTCAGCGAAGCTGTGCAGGAGTACCTGCTGCGTATTGTTGCCGCTACCCGCAGCCATGACCGGGTCCGTCTGGGGGTAAGCCCGCGCGGTTCGATTGCTTTTTTGCGTGCTTCACAGGCATGGGCTGCTTTGGAAGGACGGGATTATGTTCTGCCGGATGACTTGAAAGCAGTCTGCTGCGATGTGCTTTCTCACCGGCTGCTTTGTAAGGGCGCACACCTCTCGCAGAATGATGCTGCACGTGCAATTTTGGAAGAAATTTTAAAGCTGACTCCGGTTCCGATTGAAGCATCGGTGTAAGGGGGCCGCTGTATGGAATTTTTTGCAATCCTAATCATTATTGGTGTTGCATACTGGCTGGAAATCGTCTTTTACCGGAAATACGCTTTTCACAAACTGGAATACCGCTGCTATTTCAGCACTAGCGAAGCCTGGGAAGGGGACGAAATCACATTGGTGGAAGAAGTAAGTAACGGAAAGCTTCTTCCGCTCCCGTGGCTAAAAGCAGAGCTGACAACTTCCCGATGGCTGGATTTTGCTGGGTCACAATCGCTTGTTGCCAACGAAACCCGATTTGTCCCCAGCTTTTTCATGATGAAAAGCCATCATAAAGTTGTCCGAAGCTGGAAAGTCAAATGCCTGAAACGCGGCGTTTTTCACATGGATAAGGTCATTTTGATTTCCAGTGACCTGTTTGGCGGGGTTTCGCTTTCAAAGCCGATAGTCCCCGACACCTGTATCACAGTGCTTCCCCGTCCAGCCGATATGGAGCTGGGGTTTGAAAAGGTCCACAGCTATTCTGGCCCTGTGGTAGTCCGGCGTCATCTCCTTCCAGACCCCTTTCTGATTGCCGGTGTGCGCGAATACACCCAGCGGGAGTCCATGAACCGGATTCACTGGCTTGCAACAGCCAGAACCGGGTGCCTGATGGTACATAATAACGAATACAGTGCGGATCAGACACTGACTATCATTTTAAATGTTCAGTCACGAGAAGGAGAACTTTCTGAAGTCTTGGAACCCCAGAAAACAGAAGAAGCCATTCGTGCCTGCGCGGGTTTTCTGGATGATACTTTACGAAGTGGGGTTCCTGTTTCCGTTATGATAAACACCAGCCTGACCGGCGAACGCTCCTGCATCAGTACGGGCTCTTCCTGGGGTAAGCAGCATATCCATGAAACATTGCGCCTGCTGGCACAATTGCCCTTGCGCAATACAGAGCATTTTTCTGTCTTCCTTTCCGGATTTTGCAGAAAAATCTCTTCGAGCGATTTGGTGATTATCACCCCTTACCTCAACCAGGAAATCCTGTCTTATGCCTGTATACAGCAGGAGCAGGGAAGACGGGTAAAAATTGTATGCATTTCTCAGACTGTACCGGAAGAAGCAACCGATTCTCCTTTGGAAATCTATTTATATTGGGGGGAACACCATGAATAAAAGGACAGTTTCGATTCTTCCCAGTATCTTACGATATTTCGCGCTCTTTTGTATTTCTCTCTTATGTTATCCTCTGATTCACTTATACCTGGACTGTCTGCTGCATGTTCCCAATGAATGGGCTGCTATACAGCTTCAATTATTTAGCACGGCTTGCTGTCTGTCAGGATTTGCTCTGCGCAGTCTGCTGCAAAAAATCAAATGGATTCATACGATCTGGCTGTACGACCTTCTCGCTTATCTTTTGGGACTTATTCCCGCCGGAATCATGCTGGTTGCTGCCAATCACGGATTTGCTTCTTCTATACATATTGCATGGCTGGCCGCACTGTTTCAATTTCTTCCATGGATTCTTGGGGTACGTTCACAGGGGAAAAGCTATGATGAAGTAGTGCATCACTATGCTTACATCGCCTATGTTGTTCTTTCCGTCTTCTCCCTGTGTATTTATTCGTACCAGCATTTTCAGGATAAAACGGTACAATTTCCTGCAATGTCTTTTATCATTCCCCTACTATTCATGACCGCAGCTTATGGCGCCGCACTGAACCAGGGGAATCTCGATTTGATGATGGAACGGCGCGGACATGATTTTTCGCAGCTTCCCCCGAAAATCAGAAGATACAATATACGCCTGTTTTGCATTGTATTAGCGGTTGTCTGCATGCTGCTTGTCTTTCAACAGCCGATTATCTGGTTTTTTCAAACTATATTTGATCTGCTGCGCAGTCTGGTTGCCTGGCTTTCACAATTTTTTGTGATCGAGAAGCCAACTGCCCCAGAAGAAGAATTGGAACTTTTACCCAATCGTAATCCCCAAGCTGGTTTGCAGGGAGAAGGTTCTGCATGGTGGAATCTTTTTGGGGTCATTGTGACTGTTGCACTTATTGTTGCCATTATATGCAACCGCTACGCCATACTGGAATGGT
>DVIY01000229.1 GCA_018710915.1 Candidatus Gallacutalibacter pullistercoris | reverse complement strand
ATAAAGGAGAGGGTTGTAATTGTAAATAATTTATGAAAAGCGGGAAATTCCCAAAAAAGGCCTTGATTTTTCTTTGGAAGGTGTTAAAATATGTTTAGCACTCAAAGAGAATGAGTGCTAAACATAAAAATGTATGATATCAATTCTCTAAGGAGGAATTTTCAATGACTATTAAGCCTTTGGCAGACCGTGTCCTGATTAAAATGCAGGAAGCTGAAGAAACCACCAAGAGCGGCATCGTGCTGGCAAGCTCCGCACAGGAAAAGCCCCAGATTGCAGAAGTTATCGCAGTTGGCCCCGGCGGTATGGTGGATGGCAAAGAGGTTACCATGTTCCTGAAGGTTGGCGATAAGGTGATTACCAGCAAATATTCCGGCACCGAAGTGAAGGTTGACGGCCAGGAATACACCATCGTCCGCCAGTCCGACGTGCTGGCTGTTGTGGAATAAAAAGAAGAAAAGCTTTATTTTTTTAGAAAAGCATTCGATTTGATTGGAGGATTTGCATTATGGCAAAGCAGATTATTTATGGCGAGGACGCCAGAAAAGCACTGAAAAGCGGTATTGACCAGCTGGCTAACACTGTAAAGATTACACTGGGACCCAAGGGCCGCAATGTGGTTCTCGATAAGAAATTCGGCGCTCCCCTCATCACCAACGATGGCGTTACCATTGCCAAAGAAATCGAGCTGGACGATCCCTTTGAGAATATGGGCGCACAGCTGGTGAAAGAAGTTGCTACCAAGACCAATGATGTGGCTGGCGATGGCACCACCACCGCAACCCTGCTGGCACAGGCCCTGATTCAGGAAGGTATGAAGAATGTGACCTCCGGCGCCAACCCCATGGTTGTGAAGAGCGGCATCCAGAAGGCTGTCAACGCTGCTGTCGAATCCCTGCGCAGCCATTCCAAGGCTGTTGACGGTACCGCTGATATCGCCCGTGTTGCTACCGTTTCTTCTGCCAGCGAGTTCATCGGCAACCTGATTGCTGAAGCAATGGAGAAGGTTACCGCTGACGGCGTTATTACTGTGGAAGAGTCCAAGACTGCCGAGACCTATTCCGAGGTTGTAGAAGGCATGATGTTTGACCGCGGCTATATCACCCCCTATATGGCTACCGATACCGACAAGATGGAAGCTGTTATGGACGATGCTTACATCCTGATTACCGATAAGAAGATTTCCAATATCCAGGAAATCCTGCCCCTGCTGGAGAAGATTGTCCAGTCCGGCAAGAAACTGGTTATCATCGCCGAGGACGTAGAGGGCGAGGCCCTGACCACCCTGATCCTGAACAAGCTGCGCGGCACCTTTAACTGCGTTGCTGTCAAGGCTCCCGGCTTTGGCGACCGCCGCAAGGAAATGCTGCAGGATATCGCCGTTCTGACCGGCGGTCAGGTAATTACCTCCGATTTGGGCCTGGAGCTGAAGGATGCCGATATCTATCAGCTGGGCCGTGCCCGTCAGGTGAAGGTTGACAAGGAGAACACCATTATCGTTGGCGGCATGGGCGATGCTGACGCTATCAAGGCTCGTGTGAACCAGATCCGTGGCCAAATCGAGACCACTACTTCCGACTTTGACCGTGAGAAGCTGCAGGAGCGTCTGGCAA
Source organism: Candidatus Gallacutalibacter pullistercoris (assembly GCA_018710915.1). Lineage (GTDB taxonomy): Bacteria > Bacillota > Clostridia > Oscillospirales > Acutalibacteraceae > Heritagella_A > Heritagella_A pullistercoris. The sequence goes on along the minus strand of DVIY01000229.1, from coordinate 5,987 downwards.
AGCTGGCCGGCGGCGTGGCTGTTATCAAGGTTGGCGCTGCTACCGAAGTTGAGATGAAAGAGCAGAAGCTCCGCATCGAAGACGCTCTGGCTGCTACCAAGGCTGCTGTGGAAGAAGGCATCGTAGCTGGCGGCGGCGTGGCCCTCATCAATACCATGAACGATGTTGCCAAGCTGCTGGACGAAGTTTCCGGCGACGAGCGCACCGGTGTGCAGATCGTGCTGAAGGCTCTGGAGGAGCCCGTACGCCAGATCGCTGCCAACGCTGGCCTGGAAGGTTCTGTCATTGTAGCCAACATCAAGGCTTCCGAGAAGCTGGGCTATGGCTTCAACGCTGCTACCGAGGAGTATGGCGATATGATCGGCTTCGGTGTGGTTGACCCGACGAAGGTAACCCGTTCCGCTCTGCAGAATGCTGCTTCTGTGGCTGCTATGGTGCTTACCACCGAGAGCCTGGTTGCCGATAAGAAGGAACCTGCCCCGGCTGCCCCCGCAATGCCTGCTGACGGCGGTATGGGCGGTATGTATTAATCCCATCAAATCCAAATAAACAGGGCCGGTGCTGTTTTGTGCAGCACCGGCCTTTTCTGTTCGAAACAGGCTTTTCATAGACACCAGAAGGTACCTGTGGTATACTGTTTCATAGAATCTATAAAGTGAGGAAGTTGTCATGGAACGGATCGTCAATTCTTTTCCCGGAATCGGGATGAATATATATATGTCGGAAAGTGCACAGCAGCGCCAGCTTTCTGATTTTCATATACATCCTGAAATTGAATTGATGTATGTGACAAAAGGGGTAATTCGCTGGCGCTTTTCAGAAAGGCAAATTGAAGTACAGCAGGGGCAGGGGCTGTTTGTAAACCGGCTGGTGCCGCATGCTACCTTTGCAGGAAAAGACAGTTGCCATATGCTGGTGCAGTTCAGCCGCAGCAAGCTGTACGATTCGCAGGCGTTGGGAAACGACAGTATCCATCGCTTTATTGCCGGAGAAGAAGCTGATTTCTGTTTTCTGAATGGAGAGGTGCCATTTCACGAAGAGCTTTTGGCAGAGATTCGGCGTGTGCAGCGTGAATACGAAGAGAACCGGGAGTACCGCGAAATTTTTTTGCATGCGGCGTCTATCACCATTCTGGGATTGCTGCTGCGCAACCATGTGCTTTCTGCGGGAATCCCGGATGAAGAAGGGGCAGCCCGCCTGGGAAAAATCTTTCCGGTCGCCCGGTATATTGAAGCGCATTATAACACCCCGCTGTCGCTTCCTGAGCTGGCTGATTTTGCAGGGTTTACGCATGTATACCTGTGCCGGCTGTTCAAAAAGATAACCGGCCATACCCTTACAGAATATATCAACTATGTCAGGGTGGAAAAAGCCTGGAAAAGCTGGCCGACCACCATTTGAGTATCACAGAAGCAGCTTTTCAGTCCGGTTTTTCCAGCCTGTCTCATTTTAATACTACGTTTCGGGCCCAGATTGGCTGTTCCCCTTCCGTATATCGAAAAGCGAGGATGCAGGTCCTGTAATTCGGACATATATCCGAAAAAATAAAGGCTGGCAGTGTCCCTTTTGGGAATACTGCCAGCCTTTTTAATTGATGATATATTACAGGGCAGTCAAATGCTCTGCAGAATGGGCTGCACACTCCAGAGGCGTACCGGTGGGGTATTCCTCCTGCTCATAGACAAATACCGCATCGCTGCAAATCTTTTTGATTTCAGCAAAATCGATAGTGCCGTCCTGGGCGTCCACATTATCTTTGCCGCGAATCTGCTTGAGATGGATAATGGGGCAGCGGCTTTTGTTTTTGCGCACATATTCTACGGCATCCAGACCGGCATACTGTACCCAGAAAACGTCGGGCTGCTGGATCACATACTCGGGGTCCACGTTTTCAAACAGGACTTCCAGCGGATACTGGCCGTTATCCATCTTGAACTCAAAATCATGGTTGTGGTATCCAAAGCGCAGGCCGTTTTCCTTGCAGATTTTACCGATACGGTTAAATTCAGCTGCAATCTTCCTGGCGTTTTCTACGCTGTTCACTTCTGCGCCGGGGCAAATGATAAAAGAAGCACCCACAGTTTTGAGATAGGCAATGGTTTCGTCCAACTGGTTGGTCAGCAAATCATACCCTACATGTGCAGAAATACCTTCCAACCCCAGTTCATCCAGCTTTTTTTTCATATCTTCAGCGGCAATTCCGCCAAAGCCGGCAAATTCAACGCCGGTATAACCCATTTTTGCCACTTTTTCCAATGTTCCGAAAAAGTCAGCCGCAGTATCGTCCTTTACAGACCAAAGCTGCAAATTGATTTTCATAAATAAACAACTCCTGTCAACCTCATACCGGCTTTCCAGAAAAACCGGCTGGCTGCCCGGCAAATCCATAGGGGAAAGCCCGGCGCCTTTTTGATTCCACGTCCAATGTGGAATCGTATCAGAATTCCGGCGGCGCAGATACCGCCGGAACCTTTCAAACAATTTCTCAGATTTCAGGCAGCTCGATCGTCAGCTCTTTTTTCTCTTTTGCAGAGCGGATAATACCATCAATAATTGCCTGGTTATACAGAATCTGCGAAGTGGGAATGGGGGCGGTGCCGCCATCTTTGATTGCGTCGATCATGCTGCGGATCTTGTCATAGAAAGCGTGCTCCTGTTCAGTTACAAGCGGGATTTCGGTCTCGACAAGATTACCGCCGATAGAGTGGAAAATCTTCATGGGGCCGCCGATGCTGCCGCTCCAACATTCTGCCGAGGGGATTTTCAGGCCGCCCTTGGTGCCCAGAATCAGGGTATCTCCGGCGGTATCCATATGCATTGCCCAGGAAATGCGGAAATCCAGGATAATATCGCCTTCCAGGCGGACAAACGCAGCAGCAAAATCTTCCACATTAAACAGCTGAGAATAGTCGGAATGGCCGCTCTTTACATAACCGCTGTAGTTGGGGTTTTTTCCGAAGAAGTCAGAAGTATATCCGGAAACAGTCAGCGGCTTGGGGTAGCCGATCGCATTGAGCACCATGTCCAGGGAATAACAGCCAATGTCGCCCATTGCACCGATACCGGCGGTTTTTTGCTCCAGAAAGGTAGTACCGAAGGGGAAGGGGATACCTGCACGGCGGCCGCCGCCGGTCTGGATGTAATAGATTTTGCCCAGTACGCCGGACTGAACCACTTCGCGAACCTGCTTCATATTGGGGTCAAAACGGGGCTGGAAGCCGATAGACAGCAGCTTGCCGCTTCTCTTTTCAGCTTTCATAATTTCAGCAGCCTCATCCAGCGTTACGCACATAGGCTTTTCCAGAATCACGTTGATACCGTGATCGAGGGCATAGATCGCGCACTCGGCATGGGTGCGGTTATAGGTGCAGACGCTTACCAGGTCAATATCTTTCTCATTATCAATCAGTTCTTTATGGCTGGCATAAATATGGGCATCCGGCAGTTCCCATTTGTCTGCAAAAGCTTTGGCTTTGCCGTCAACCAGATCAGCCAGAGCAACTACCTCAATATCGGGCATTTTCTTGTATTCCACAATATGGGAATCTGCAATCCAACCAGTACCAATAATGGCAACCTTCAGTTTTCTGGAAGTATCGATGGCTTTGGTCTCTCTCTTTACGTCGTTGAATGCATCACGGCGGCTGGCTTCTGCCATTTTAAACAACTCCTTTGCATATTGGCTCCTTCCCCAAATGGGAAGTATCTTTCTATTCCAATTTTATATTACATTCCAGACAAAAACTATCCCTATTTTATCTTTTTTTGTTTCTAAATTGACTTCAAATCCTTTCAGTATTGTAAGAAAACAGTCATGATTTGCTGATGATTATTTTAGCAAAAGAAGGTATATTTTGTAGTAGGGGCAGTTTTGGGCCGAAGAAACATAGAAACAGAAGGAGAAACTGCCAGACCTGATTGAAAAAGGAGAAAATTATAATGGTTTGTGAAAAAAAACAAAAAATTGCAGAAAAACCAGCCTGGACGGAGACCGAAGAAAGCCTGGCGGCATATCGCCGCAGGCGTAAACTGGTGAGCCTGGTATCGCTGGGAATCCTGTTTGTATTTTTTGCGCTGATTACTATTTTTATTGGAAAACCCATGCTGGATGGGCTGAAAGATCCGGAAGCCTTCCGCAGGTGGGTGGATGCTCATGGGGCTTGGGGGAGATTGGCGTTTGTGGGGATGATGGCTCTTCAGGTAGTGGTTGCCATGATTCCTGGGGAACCGCTGGAAATCGCGGCCGGTTATGTGTTTGGAAATATAGAAGGGCTGATTTTGTGCTTATTGGGCGCTGCAATTGGTACGGCGATTATTTTCCTGTTTACCAAGCATTTCGGTATCAAAATGGTAGAGGCGTTTATTTCACGGGAAAAACTGGAATCGGTAAAATTCCTGCATAATCCCGAAAAGCGGAACCTTTTGGTGTTCCTGCTCTTTTTTATTCCGGGGACTCCTAAAGACGTAATTACATATGTAATTGGTATTACCAGCATGCGGCTTCCAATATTTTTACTGCTTTCTTCGGTGGGGCGAATTCCTTCTGTCATTACCTCTACCATTGTTGGTGATGCACTGGGAACAGAGAGTTACATGACAGCAATCATCGTTTTTGCCGTAACAGGGGCAGCAGCGGCTGCCGGAATGTGGTTTTACCATTGGTTCTGCAAAGAGAAAAGCAGAAAAAATCACGTAAAATAGACTAAAGAAGAGGTAGATGCAAGCCTGCTGAATTTTCAAAAAGATATTTGCCATGATATAAATAACAGAGGGGGCCTTTGCGATCCCCCTCTGTAAATATAATGATATAAAAATAAAAAATCCCGATTAAAAAACCGGGATTTTTTGGCGGAGAGGATGCGACTCGAACGCACAATGCCTTGCGGCACACCACATTTCCAATGTGGCTCCTTACCATTAGAATACCTCTCCATCTTCACTTGTCCGCCACCTCATCGGCAACGTATGTTATTATACATGAGCCTTTGAAAAAAATCAAGGGGTAATTTCAAAAAAAATTCGTTTTAGAATAAATTATACTAAGTATCAACATTTTATTCGGTCATTTATCTATAAATTACAATAAAAAAGCTTTTTGCTTACAAAAAGGCTCTCACAACTGTTTGTGAGAGCCTTGATGCAGGAAAAATGCAGTTTATTTTGATGGATTTACGGTATTTGTTTAATTTCCGCAGCCAGAATTTCTTCTTTACGATTCAGCAGATCATCGCTGAACAGAGCTGCTTCCAGCTTGTCCACTCCTACGCGGTCAATAGCTGCACCCAGACGCTCTTTCTGATAAGCGTTCTCTTTGAACCACAGCATGGTTTTTTCCAGCATGGGGAAGATTTCTTCGCGAGTAACCATACGGGAAAGAGCAGTGCCCATACGGGTTTTCTTGCCCCAGGTGCCACCAACGTAAATTTTGTACACAACATCATTGTGTGCAGCGATTGCGCCAAAGGGACATTTTCCGCTGCTGCAAACACCACAACGGGTGCAAACGGTATCATCAATCAAAACTTTACCGTCAACAACTTTTGCGGCTTTGGCAGGGCAAGAAGCAGCTACCATACAAACTTTACATCCGCGGCATTTTTCAAGATCAATTTTGGGAATACGGTGTCCTTCTACACCAAAGTCATTCAGGCTGGGCTTGATGCAGCTGTTGGGACATCCGCCGACTGCAATTTTGAATTTGTGGGGGAGTTTAACATCCTTCCATCCCAGAAAATATTTTTCATGAATTTCCTGAGCCATACCCTGTGTATCGAAGTTTCCGTAAACACAGGTAGTTCCTTTGCACGCCGTAACAGGCCGAATTTTAGCGCCGGTACCACCAAACAGCAAATCTTCTTCTGCAACCAATTGTTGGGCGGCTTCAATATTTTCATATGCAATCCCAGGCAATTCCAATGTCATACGACTGGTCAGAGCAATTTTTCCATCACCAAATTTTTCGGCACATTCTGCTGCTTTTGCCAGTT
>DVIY01000228.1 GCA_018710915.1 Candidatus Gallacutalibacter pullistercoris | reverse complement strand
ATTGCAGCAGTGTTTGTGTGGCTTATTGCATCAAGCCCAGCGGCGGCACTGCCTATACAGTCGCCTACGCCAAACAAAAAGGCCTGTCTGTCATCAATCTGGCAGGCAGGCTTTCGAATGAAAACAAAACGCCCGACGGGAATCTTCCCTGCCGGGCGGCTTTTCTATGAAATTGATGGTTTATTCCCCGTAAATTCCCTGTACCGAGACTTCTCCGGAATTGATGGTCAGCAAAGAGCCGTTGGATTGCCGCACAACGAGTTCTCCCTCTTCGGTGATATCTTCTGCAATGCCGGAAAGGCGGATATTCCCGCGCTGGGTGCTTACCTGCCGTCCAATGGTCACGCAGTTTTCGCGATACTCTGAAAGCACCGATTCTGTACCCTGCTCCTGCTGACGGTTCAGCAGTTCTTCCATTTCCAGCAAAATGGCCTGCAAAACCGCTGCCCGCGACCATTTTTTCCCTGTGGCAAGATAAAGTGAAGTCGCCTTGTAGACGATTTCTTCCGGAAAGCTCTCAGTATTCACATTGACGCCGATTCCCGGAATTACATATTCAACGCTCTCCATTTCTGCGGCCATCTCTGTCAAAATACCGCAGACTTTCTGGCTGCCAATCACTACGTCGTTGGGCCATTTGATGCGGGCGTCACAGCCGGTAAGGCTGCGAATTGCTCTGGCTACCGCCAGCCCGGCAAACAGCGTCAGGTTTGTTACCTGCTCGGGGGCTGCCTGGGGGCGAAGCAGCAACGTGAACCACAGCCCGGTTTTAGGCGGAGATTTCCACACACGGCCCAATCTTCCCTTGCCGCCGGTCTGCTCATCGGCTACAAACACACTCCCGTGCGGCGCACCCTTCTGCGCCCAGCGTTTGGCCTCGTTATTCGTGGAGTCTACAACCTCCAGCGTATGGATTTCCGTCACCAGTGAGCCTTTCAAACCGCTGCGGATGCTTTCTTCTGTGAGGATATCGGGCGAAGAAAGCAGGCAATACCCCTTATTGGTAACGGAATCAATGACATAGCCCTGTTCCCGCAGGGAAGTAATCGCTTTCCACACTGCTGCCCGTGAAACCCCCAGCTGCTCGCTGAGCGCTTCTCCGGAGAGGAATCCTTCTGCCTGCTGTAAAGATTGCAGCACTTTCTCTTTTGTCCGCATGGTTTTCCACGTCCTTTCTACATTCTTTGTTATTATAGCCTGTTTTGCATCAAAAAGGCAACTGCTTTTCTGCCGTCAATTGTGGGGAGAGCTGTATCAAGAAAATTTTTTATAATTCTTTTAAACCGTTGCATCAAACGCCGGGAAGAGGTAAACTATCTCTCAGTGATTTTTGCGGCTTGTGGGAACTTCCCACATATTACATGAGGAGGGATTTTATTATGTTATTCCAGTGTGAGCTTACTTCTGAACTTCTGCACACTGCTGTGCGGGTATTTGTTCTTCTTCCGGGGCTGAAACGGTCCGAATCCGGCCAGCTCCTTTCTGCCCGGGAACAATCATTCCCTACGGTATACCTGTATCACGGCGGCTATGATGACGGCAGCTGCTGGCTGCGCAAAACCAATGTGGAGCGTTATGCAGAGGAAAACGGGCTGGCGGTTGTGCTGCCCTCGGTGGGAAACAGCTACTACACCGACGCCGGCAACGGGCGCGCCTGGTTCACCTTTGTGGCCGAAGAGCTTCCGCAGCTGGTTCGCGCAATCTTCCCTCTCTCTGACAAGCGGGAGGATACCTTTGTCGCGGGCCTCTCGATGGGCGGGTACGGCGCATTCAAAATGGCACTCACCTATCCGGAGCGCTTTGCTGCGGCGGCTTCTATGTCTGGTGTGCTGGATATTGTGCGGCGCGCCTGCCACCCCTACCCCGGCGAGTCGGTAACCCAGATTGACTTCACCGGTATCTTTTTAAAAGACCGGACGCTGGAAGGGACGGACGACGACCTGTTTGCACTGCTGGGCCGCCATCGCCCGGAAGACCTGCCCCGGCTGTACGCCTGCTGCGGTCTGGACGACCGTTTTCTTGCCGATAACCGCCGTTTTGTGAAAAAAGCACAGGAAAAAGGGGTTTTCCTGGAGTACGAGGAGGGCGCCGGTAACCACGAATGGGATTTTTGGGACCGGTATTTACGTCAGATTTTGCGCTGGATGCGGCCCTGAAACACACCATTTCTGTACCAAAAACGATGCCGGAAAAAAACATGGAGCCAGCAAAAATTTTCGGAGATTTCTACAATTAGTGAAAGATGCTCTTTACAGGCACAAGATGTTGTATTATAATAGAAGTCGTTCTCCGATTGCGCCGTACTCATATCGACGGGACTCGGAACGCTGGAAAGCTGCCGGCCGGGGCCCACACGGGTTGGTGCGGCACTTTCTGAATCAAGGAGTAATCAAGGAGGCTGTCGGAATTGGTTCAGCAGAGAAAAAGTCATGTAAAAACCATTATCAAACGGAACGGAACACAAGTCCCGTTTGATTCCAATAAGATTCGCAATGCAATTTTCAAGGCAAATTCCCACATCAGCGGCGAGAAGATTTCTGACGAACAGCTGGATGAGATCACCTTGCTGGTGGTAGCGGTATACGATGAAGCCGGAATTGTTCCCACGGTAGAACAGGTACAGGATACGGTAGAGGAAAAGCTCATTGAATTTGATCTTCCCAAAACCGCCAAGGCCTATATCCTGTATCGCGCCGAACATCAGAAGATGCGCGAGATGGACGCTAACCTGATGAAAATTTATGAGCATCTGACCTTCCGTCCCAGTGCCGATGTGGATTTGAAGCGCGAAAACGCCAACATTGACGCAGACACCGCTATGGGTACCATGCTCAAGTATGGTTCTGAGGGCGCCAAGGCTTTCTATGATGAATATGTCATCCCCAAAGAGATTGCAGAAGCACATCAGAATGGTGACATCCATATTCACGATAAGGACTTTTATGCACTGACCGAGACCTGCTGCCAGATCAACCTGCTCAAGCTGTTCCACAACGGTTTTTCAACCGGCCATGGTTATCTGCGTGAGCCCAATGACATCCGCAGCTATTCGGCGTTGGCCTGTATCGCCATTCAGGCAAACCAGAACGAAATGCACGGCGGCCAGAGTATCCCCAATTTTGATTACTGCATGGCTCCCGGTGTGGCAAAAACCTACCGCAAGCTGTACTTTAAGGCACTGGCACAGTACTTGCAGCTGCACGAAGCTCTTTCTGCAAGCGACGCCAAAGCGCTGGTAGAGGCTGTCAAAAACGACCTGGGAACCGATATCACCCTGAAGGGTTCCAAAGAATACGGCAAGCGTCTGGTACAGTATCTGCCGCTTCACCAGCAGCAGGGCGGCTATCAGCCGATTTATGCACAGACTGCCGAGGCAGCACACCGCTATGCCTGCGATACTGCCTGGGATGAGACCGACAACGCCACGTATCAGGCAATGGAAGCACTGGTACACAACCTGAACACCATGAATTCCCGCGCCGGTGCACAGGTGCCGTTCAGCTCTTTGAACTACGGCACCGACACCAGCGACGAAGCCAGAATGGTCATACGTAATCTGCTGTTGGCTACCGAGGCCGGTCTGGGCGATGGCGAAACCCCCATTTTCCCGGTGCAGATTTTCAAGGTCAAGGAAGGCATCAACTACAATCCCGGAGATCCCAACTATGATTTGTTCAAGCTGGCAATCCGGGTTTCTGCCAAGCGCCTCTTCCCCAACTTCAGTTTTCTGGATGCTCCCTTTAACCTGCAATACTACAAGCCCGGCGACTATGACAGCGAAGTCGCTTATATGGGATGCCGTACCCGCGTGATGGGCAACACCTATGACCCCAACCGCGAAGTTACCTGTGGCCGCGGCAACCTGAGCTTTACTTCTATTAACCTGCCCCGCCTTGGAATTGAAGCCAAGGGCGATATTAAAAAATTCTACGAGCTGCTTGACAGCCGGATTGATCTGGTAATCGAACAGCTGCTGCACCGCTTTAAGATTCAGTGCAGCAAGAAGGTCTACAACTATCCCTTCCTGATGGGACAGGGCGTGTGGATTGACTCTGAAAAGCTGGGCCGTGAGGATACGGTGGCCGAAGTACTGAAGCACGGTACACTCAGCGTCGGATTTATCGGCCTGGCAGAGACGCTGAAAGCGCTCACCGGCAAGCACCACGGCGAGAGCGCTGAAAGCCAGAAGCTGGGCCTGGAGATTATCGGACACATGCGCAAGCGCATGGACGATGAATCTGAAAAGACCCGCCTGAACTGGAGCCTGCTGGCAACTCCTGCCGAGGGTCTGAGCGGACGGTTTGTCCGGATTGACGCAGAAAAATACGGTAAAATTCCCGGTATAACCGACCGTGAATACTACACCAACTCTTTCCATATTCCGGTATACTACCCCATCAGCGCATACCGCAAGATTCAGCTGGAAGCCCCCTATCATGCGCTGACCAACGCCGGACACATCAGCTATGTTGAAATGGACGGCGATGCCTGTAAGAATCTGGAGGCATTTGAGAGCGTCATCCGCTGCATGAAGGAAGCCGGCATCGGTTATGGCTCCGTGAACCATCCGGTAGACCGCGACCCGGTTTGCGGTTACAACGGTATTATCGGTGAAGTATGCCCCCGCTGCGGACGCCGTGCAGGAGAATCCGTCAGCCGCGAAAAGCTGGATGAGCTGCGCAAGAAATATCCCAATGTTCCGCAGTATCACTGTGACTGCTGAGAGTACAGCCATTTGAATGATAAAGTTTTGAAATAAAATGCCAAGGAGGAAACGATGATGACTGAGATGAGAAACCACAACGAAGAAAAGGCAATTGGCGAGGGCGTAGGATTTGAGCGTATCCGCCGCATCACCGGATATCTGGTTGGCACCACCGACCGTTGGAACAACGCAAAGCGTGCTGAAGAGCGTGACCGCGTAAAGCACACCATCAGCAAATAATGTGACAGAGATCACGATACAGAAAAACGGAGCCGTTCAAAAGAGCGGCTCCGTAATGAAAATTAAAAACCGATGTGGGGTCTGTTGACTACACATCGGTTTTTGCTATATATTTATTTTCCGATATCAGAATACCTGTAACTTTCATATATGCTAAGAACCATTCTTCCAAAATTTGCGCCGAACTCTTCGTCATCTTCATCATCAAGTAAATAAGAAAAATCGCTTTTGGGTTTTCCAATTCTACTATCTGCAAAATC
>DVIY01000227.1 GCA_018710915.1 Candidatus Gallacutalibacter pullistercoris | reverse complement strand
AATTATTTTTTGATTTCATTTATTTAAATTTTTACACGGTAAATAAATTTATTGTGTAAAAAAGGAAAGGGATTTGCACAATTATTTTGTAGCAAAGTCCTTTCCCTTGATTACAGGTAATTTTAAATAGCTGTCAGATATCCAGTGCGGCGTGATACCCCCAATATACGGCATTGGTAATGGTAGAAACCCTGGCTGCATCGCCAATAACACGGACAAAAGGTGCGGTATCCCACAGGGATTCTACCAGGTCAGTACGGGAGCGCTGCCCCAGTGCGCAGATCATGCTGGTGCCGGGAACCAGCAGCTGATTTCCATCTTTGTCTTCACACAGTACGCCCTGCGGCAGGATTTTTAAAACACGATAGCCGGTATGGACCTGCACATATTTTTCGACCTCGCGCAGCAGCAGGGGACGGTGGCGCACGTTTGCGTCTGGCGCCAGCTGGTCGCGCATTTCTACCAGATGGACGTGTTTTCCTTCCATGCCCAGGTGGATTGCACATTCACAGCCTGCCAGGCCGCCGCCCATGACCACAACATCGTCGGTGACTTTGCCTTTTTCCAGGTAATAGCGGTTGACCACTACTACGTTTTTACCATCAATGCCGGGAATCGGGGGAATCAGTGGTGCAGAACCTACGGCAATAATCAGTGCGTCGGGGGCTTCCTGCTCCACATAGTCTGCCGTTACAGGCGTATTCAGACGGATCTGCACACCGGCGTCACGGGCAAGCTTTTCATAAGTACCTGCCAGCTGGTACATTTCATATTTAAATGGCAATGCCTGCTCGCTGCGGAGGATTCCCCCCAGTTCCCCGTCTTTTTCACACAGGATTACCTGATGTCCCCGACGCGCAGCCGTATAGGCAGCATACAGCCCGCCGGGACCCCCGCCAGCCACCAGCACTTTTTTCTTTACCGGGGCCGGGTAAAGTACATCCCCTTCCAATTCGCGGCCAATCAATGGGTTTACGGTACAGCGGCGGGTGGAAGTGGCGGCGCGCTCAGCCATACAGGTAAAGCAGCGCAGGCAGTGGATGATATCTTCTTCATGGTTTGCCATTACTTTACCTGGCAAAAACGGGTCGGCCAGCAGCGCGCGGGCCATATAGATCACGTCGGCTTTGCCGGAAGCGAGAATTTCTTCCATCTGTGCCGGGTCGTTCAGCCCGCCGATGGTAGCTACCGGGATAGAAACATGCTTTTTAATTTCAGCTGCCAGATAGACGTTGCAACCATGGGGCTTGAACATGGAAGGATGGGTATCGCCGAACCCACGCTGATAGGTTCCGGCGGAAACATGCAGCAGGTCAATGCAATCTTCCAGCTGCTGCGCGATTTTTACACCGTCTTCCAGCGTATAGCCGCCTTCAAAGAGCTCAGAACCGCTCATGCGGAATTCGATGGGGAATCCGGGGCCAACCGCCGCGCGGACAGATTCCAGGACACGACGGGCAAAACGGCAGCGGTTTTCCAGGGTCCCGCCATATTCATCGTGGCGGTGGTTAAACCATGGAGAGAGGAACTGGTTAATAAGCCATCCATGGCCGCCATGCACCATAATCATCTCGAACCCGGCACGTTTGGCCAGCCCGGCAACCCGGCCATAAGCAGCGACGATATCGTCGATCATCTGATGGGTCAGTTCCCCCACTTCTACGCCATCAGGGCGTATACAGGCAGAAGGTCCCCATTGTGCCAGCCCGTGCTGACGGCTTTTATCGGTCATATATGTACCGGAATACATTCCGGAATGGGAGAGTTCTATGCTGGGAATAGCGCCGTGACGCCGGATTGCGTCGGCAGTATAGGTAAAAGAAGCCAGGGAATTGAGGATGGAAGTATCCAGGTGATATGCGTGACTTCCGTCGGTTTCAGGATGTACCATACATTCACTGACCGTAACAGCTCCTGCGCCGCCTTTTGCCCGCAGCTCATAAAAGGCAGTGGACTTGGGGCCAATACATCCATCATTGGTGATATCTGTACCGCCCATGGGTGCAGAAAACATCCGGTTTCGGAAGGTGACGCGGCCAATGGTGACAGGCTGGCACAGATGGGGGAATTTCCGTTGCATAAAAAGCCTTCCTTCCTAAAAAATAAATTTACGGCTTGGGTATAAACTGTGGTGCGGTATCATCCGGATTCCCGATTCACAGTAAAAGCGCCTGCCGCGCCAATTCGGAAATTTCATCAAACCTGTCGTTGTCGATGAGCTTTTCCGGTGCAATCCAGCTTCCGCCGCAGGCGGCCACGTTGGGCAGTGCCAGGTAATCAGGCAGGTTCTGCGGGCTGATGCCGCCGGTCGGCATAAAGCGCATCTGTGCATATGGCCCGGCCAATGCCTTGAGCATCTTGACCCCGCCTACCACTTCGGCCGGGAAGAGCTTGACCAAGTGCAGGCCCATTCGCATGCAGGATTCTACTTCAGTGGGGGTAGCACAGCCGGGAATGACCGGGATATCCCGCTCGGTACAATATCGCACGACCTCCGGATTGGTGCCGGGGCTGATGATACCGGCAGCGCCGGCATCCAGAGCTGCCTGCGCCTGTTCAGGTGTCAGTACCGTTCCGGCACAGACCGTCATTTCGGGCACTTCCCGGGAAATAGCGCGGATCGCCTCGGCAGCGGCGCCGGTGCGGAAGGTGATTTCGATAACCGACATACCTCCTGCCAGCAGTGCTCTTGCCAGCTGCGGCGCTTTGGCGGCGTCATTGATTTTGATGACCGGGACGACCCTGGCTTTGTTCAGTGATTCATAAAAAGTGCTCATGTTTATTCCTCCTGTGGGGTGGTCTGCATAAAATGTATCAGCTGTTCGCGGGTGGGAAGGCCGGTATTATCGCCGGGGCTCATGATTTGCAGCGTGCCGATGGCATTGCCCCTGCGCACGCTTTCGCGCAGCGAAAGCCCCTCGGCCAGCGCTGAGATGGTCCCGGCGGCAAATCCGTCGCCAGCCCCCACGGTATCGACAATTTTTTCCGCCCGGAAGGTTGGCTCCTGGAATGATTCGTTTTTGCTGGCGCCATAAGCACCCTTTGCACCGGTTTTTACCACCACCGCCTGTGCGCCGCGTTCCAGGTAACAGGCTGCGATTTTTTCCGCAGTCGTTTCCCCGCAAAGGATTTCGCCCTCTTTGATTCCGGGCAGGATGATATCGGCGTATCCTGCCAGCTGGTTCAGTGCTTGCCGCATGGCTTCCTGTCCGGGCCACAGCTGCGGGCGCAGGTTGGGGTCAAACGAGACGGTCATGCCGATTTCGCGCGCACGGCGCATTAAAAATACAGAAGCCTCCATTGTCTGCGCAGAAAGTGCCGGGAAAATGCCGGTCATGTGCAGGAAACCGCCGTCAACATCTTCCAGGCAGGCGGCTGCCTGCTGTGCATTGATGGCAGAAGCAGCGGAATTGCGCCGGAAATACTGGATTGGCGGGTCGCCCCGGCTGACCTTCCCTTTCAGCATAAACCCGGTAGAACGCGTGGGGTCTATCTGTACCAGCGAAGTATCAATCTGATTTTCTTCCAGAAAACGGATGATTTGCCGGCCAAAGGAATCATCGCCGACAGCGGTCATATAAGAAACCGAATGTCCCAGCCTCGCCAGGCCGATGGCTACATTCAGCTCTGCACCGGCAATCCCGGATTCCCACCGGCGTACCTGTTCCAGCGGGCCTTCTTCACAGGCGATAAACAGGGCCATGGCTTCCCCAGTTAAAATAAAATGTGTTGGTTTCATCAATACCCCTCTTCTCTGTATGGCTCTTTGGGTTTTTATTATCCATATTAACCATAACAAATTGATAGTAATTTGTAAAGTTGGATACAAGCCAAAAGCCATTCGCTGAATTTTGTTCAAAATGATAGATAACAAGCCAGCAGCCCCCGCTTGCGGCAGGAGCTGCTGGCTTTGCGTGTTTATTTTACAAGAGAATCCTGTTCATAATCAACAGAGGAGCGGCTGACCCGAATGGATTTGCAGTAAGCGGAGACTTTTTGATGCTCCGGATGTGTCAGATATGTCTGAAGGTCTTCCCTGTTTTCAAAATGAAGGAGTAACACCGCATCACTGTTTTTACCATTGTCCACGGCGTTGTAATGAAACTCCATGTGCCTGATTTGCGGGATGATGGGAAGCAGGCTTTTCAGCCCGTCTTCGAACCGCTGGATTGCCTGTTGTTTTTCATTTTGAGTAGGAAATTCTTTGAACTTCCACATGACGATGTGCGTAATCAAGGCAGCACCTCCAGAATCAGAAATTTATGAACGTTTGCCGGTGTGTCTCAGAGCCATATACCGGCGAAGTGCCAGCAGGGCCACTGCCGAAACAGCTGCACCCCAAAGGAGAACCCAGGGCTGGCTGAAATCACCCGTTTCAGGCGTGTTGGAATCGGCATGGTATTGCAGGGGCTCTTCCCGTGTTTCACCGCAGACTGTGCAGGTATAGCGGATTACGCCGTCCTGTTCGGGAGTAGCTTCCTGAATGACCTTTCCTTCGTCCCACTTGTGGCCGTTCTGTTCGCAGTCAGAAGGCGTGTAGGCAAAGGATTCTTCTTTGGTCTCACCGCAAACCGTGCAGGTGTAGCGGATGATGCCTTCCTGTTCGGGAGTAGCTTCCTGAATGACCTTTCCTTCGTCCCACTTGTGTCCATTCTGTTCGCAGTCAGAAGGCGTGTAAGCAAAGGATTCCTCTTTGGTCTCACCGCAAACCGTACAGGTGTAGCGGGTAATGCCGTCCTGTTCGGGGGTGGCTTCCTGAATGACCTTGCCGTCATCCCACTTGTGGCCTTCTACGTCACAGATCGAGTCGTTCCGGTCAACACCGACCGTGTCGAAATATCCGCGCAGCAGCGACTCATTTCCAACTGCCGCTGCCCATTCAGGAGACGCGCTTCCTACAGCGGGAGAATCTTCCTGCACGGTAAAATCGCGGTTTTCAATGTCGGTAAAGAGGGGGTCGGTTTCCAGGTCGTTCGGCCCGCTGGTCGTTACAGTACCATTATAATAGATATTGAAGTCATAAACAACATTCTGGTTATTATCATTTTTGTTTACCGGGTTGCCGGTTCTGGCATAAGAGATATTGTTGATGAGGTTCACATTCTCGCAGTCACCCGCAGTGATTTCGCCCCAGGTCAGTTCGGGTGTGGCGTTGTTGTTCCAGGAAGTGTTGTTGATGATATCGACATTCCGGCAGCTGTAGGCATGCATACCGGTTCCGCCGTTTTCGTACACCAGGTTATTGGCGACCAGTGTTTTGCCCTGGTACGGCAAAGAACCAATCTGGGTGTTTTTGTTGTCATCCAGGATAATTCCGTTACCGTCTGACATTCTGCCGACGGTATACCAGGGAATGTTGTGGTAATTGCGGTACGAGCGGTTGTTGCGGATAATGTTTTTATAGCTGTCGGTGTTGTCATCGGTATTCAGGGAATGGAACACAGAAATGCCGCTGCTTCCGAAAATATCCCAATGACAGGTTTCAGAAACGTCGTTATTTTCGATGATGACATAGTCCGCCTGTTCTACACAGATACCGCCGGCAGCAACCTTGGTCACAACACAGTTGCGCACTTCTATATGGTGCGGGATGACAACGGTATCCAGACCGCCGTTATTATCCACACGGGTTTGCGGGCGGATAGCGATGCCGTTGGTATTGGTGGCGCTGGTTTCCTTTCCCCAGCTGATATCCCCGGCAGCAAAGCGGTCATAGACAGCCATTGCTTCTTCTTCGGTGATAGAATCAGAAATTCCTTCTACCGTCAGGCCGTCGATGCGGATATACGAAGCACTGGCGACCAGGATGGTGTTCCATGCATCGCCGGAATTCAGGACGGGATGATGGCCGGGATAGGCTTTATAGGTGATGTAGGCATCCGGCAAACCGGAGCGGCTGATTACAAGGCTTCCTTCGTTGCTTGTTTGCCCGTATACGCCGTCCATAATGTAGATGGTATCTCCGGGCAATGAAATGTCGTGCGCAGCCTGGATGCTCTTGAAAGCGGATTCTACGCTTAAGCCGTCATTTTCGTCGCTGCCGTTGATGCCGTCAACATACAACGTGCGGTTGGCCGGCGCGTAGTTTACCTCCATTGCCATACGTACAGAAGAGGTACCGCCGTTGCCATCGGAAGCTTCAATCCAGAAGTTATCGACGCCGATAAAGTCTTCTACGGGCGTGTAGCTCCATGCACCGCTCTGGGCGTCTACTGTGGCTGTACCGTTGGAAGGCATTTTATCTTCGGGAATGGAGTAGGTGATGGGATCTCCGTCAGGGTCTGTACCGGAAACCGTGCCGGAGGCACTGGCTGCCTGCTGGATGGAAGAGGTCAGCTGTACCGGCAGAACCGGAAGCTGATTGGAAGTGATGGCAGGGTTTTCGATAATCAGGGCGCCATACGCACTGTTGCTCTGCCAGTTGTCGCCCTTTCCGTTCCATACGTTCCAGTAATGCCCGGAAGCATCGTCGTATTGCGCACAGATATCAAATCCCATAATGGAATGATTCTGGATGATGGGCAGCAGGTTTTTCAGCGGGATTTTTAATTCCAGAAAATACCCGGTTTCTGTTTCGCCAGAGAGGTATTCGGTATCAGTCCAGGAATAAGTGGGATAAACGTCAAAGGTATTGCTTTCGGGATAGTAGGTCAGGCCGTTATCGTACTGGTTCAGCGGGCCGGAACGGTCATAGTCTCCGTCAAAGGTGATGAGGACATTCTCTTCCGTGGTCTCTGCAGAGGGGTCTGCCTTTTCCCGCAGGATTCCCACATACAGGTTTGATTCATCGCATATTGCGTCAAAAGAAATCGTATGCTCTCCTACCATAAAGGAATGTTCCAGATTCCACAGGCTGTCCATCTGGCCGTCCATTTCAGGAGTTCCGGCATCGGCAATCACGGGCAGGTTCTTTTCATAAAGAATCGCAGTGCCGAACCCGGCGGGGTTTTTCCAGTTTTCATTGGCTTCTGCATTCCAGGAAAGCACAGCGCTGCGGCTGCCTTCACCGTCGTTGTCATTGTTGGCGATATCCAGGCCAATCAGCTTTCCGTCAGCGGCAGTCTGCCCGAGCTGTTCCCACGGAATGGCAGCTTCGATGCAGTACCCGGTGTCTGTGCTGCCTGCGGCGACAGAAATCGACTGGCTCAGTTCAGTCTGGCTCCCGCCCTGGGTGGTGTATACGCTGCCGTCACAGCGGATAAAGATTTGATGGTCGTTTTCGTCATACTGGTTTTCTGTTTTGCTGTTGTCGCCATCTATGAAAATTTCAATGCCGTCGTCTTCATAGATCTCCGAGTCCGGACGGTTTTCATTGACTATATTGGCGTCTGCAATGCGCACACCAATGTACAGGTTTTCCTGATCCCATGCAGCAGAAAAGTCCGCCTGGTTATTGGCTTCGGTGTCCAGCAGGTTTTTCTGGAGCTGGTAGGAAGCGGAAGACCAGAGAGCTTCGTCCAGAACCCCGTCTACGGTAATGGCTTCATCGGTATAAGGAAGAAAAGCCATCTGCGGGTCCTCCACTGTTTTTGCCTGGAAGGAAGGAGAAATCGCGCTGGTGGTAAGCATGGCAGAGAGAAGCAATGCACAAACGCGCCTGAACCGATTCCTGTGTTTTTTCATGATGACACCTCATTTCAATTTTTTATTGGCCCGAAACCGCAGAGTTTGTTGTTTTATGTACACGGTAGATGCAGATTTCGCCTGCACCGACAGAAGCACAACCATTTGTAATGCAGGGGTTGTGTACGGGTTCCCACAGATAGCCCGTGTGCAGTGCGCAGGGGCAGTCTATGCGGCCCGAAGAGTAATTGACGCCGATTACAGTCGCGTCTGTCTCAGAATCCCAATGCTCTGTAAAAATCAGCAGGGGATCTTCACAGCGTACCAAGCGCTCCCGGGTTGCTTCGGCACAAACCAGGCTGTAAATTTTTCTGAACAGATTTCCCTGCGGCTGATAGGCCAGACCGCTTTCACGGACATAGCTGCTTTCAACCGGCAGCGGAGAATAGTAGACGGTACCCTTTCCATACTGGCTTTGCAGCAGAACCGGCTTCCCATCGTCGTCTTGCAGAAGCACTTTTGCAGTATTGACTCTAATCTTCCGGCTGCAGCAGGAACGGGCGCGATAGGTTTCGCCTTCCAGAGTGATGGAATATTCCTGCGGTTCCTCCCAGTGAAGCAGGTATTCAAAGCCGAAAACGTTGGAGTATCCCACTCCCAGTGTTTTTTCGGAAGAGATGTAGAGGCTTGCGCCGTGAAAGACTCTGTCAATCAATTCTTCCCAGATCTGTGCATCCAGATGTTCATAGCCCGGCAGGAAGTAGAACCCGGCATCCGGTATTTTTTGATTGCTGTACTGGCAGGTTACGCCGGCACCGTTTTGCAGAGCCAGCAGGAAGGTGCCGAACCAGCTTGCCCAGGTATCCTGTCCGGAAAGGATGCAGTGCGCATGGATTTTTTTCGGTGCAAGATGAGGGATCTTTTCGCTGATTTCTTTGAATTTGCGATATTCTTTCAAAGAAGGCTTACTTTTATCTTCTTCCGGCATCAGCAGGCCCATTGCGCGTTCACCGTGGCTCCAGCTGTACGGGGTGTGGTGCAGGCCTTCTTCATAATAGGCGCACCACCACAGGAACGGAAACGCATGATGGGTGAGTGCACAATACAGATTTGTGCGGATAAACCAGGCATTTTCTTCTTCCCCGATGCGCACATCGGTTGTGCCGATTTCCTCTGTAAAGCACGGCTTTCCGCCGATATCCTGATAAAAAGCATTTTCAGCAGCCAGATGCATCACCGGTTTGATGCTGGTGCTGGGGTCGTTGTTGCAATATGGAGTAAACACTGGATACGGGTGGATGGTCAAACAGTCGGTTGCATCTGCCTGCAGCTGCATAGTCCATACGCCGTCTGGGGTAAGGGAATGCATACCGGAAATGACAGGACGTGAAGAATCTCCCTGACGAATAGCGTTGGCGATTGAATTCGTCCAGAGCCAGGCTTCTTCCTGTGTGGCGGCCGGTGCCAGGCAGTTACACTCGTTTCCCAGCTCCCAAGCAGCGATTGCGGGATGGTCGTGAAAATAAGCAGCAAAAGCGCGCACAAAACGGCATTCCCAATAAATGCAGAAGGGGTCGGTGACCACATTTCTGCCTTCCATGGCGGCGGGAACATGCAGCCGTCCGCTCATCCAGCCGGTCAGCAGGCTGGCGATGACGCGCAGGCCGTATTTTTCTGCACAGTCAAGCAGGTAGCCGAATCGCTCCATCATTTCCGGAAGAATCCCACAGGACGTGAGAAAATCGTGCCCAAAGGGTTCTTCGGCGCAATACACGGCTTTTTCTTCGCCAAAACATTTGCGGTGCATGGCCAGAGGCTGGAAGTCACTCCATAAAGGAAAGACGCGGATGATATCCGTTCCGGCCTCCTTCATACGGGCAAGATCGCGGGAAACAATGTCGGCGCGCCATTCTTTCCACATGTTGGTTCCCGCGTGGGATGCCCAGTAATTGAAGCCAATCATACGGCAATCCCCATCCGGGAACAGGGGTCTGTGCTGAAATTCCATGATTTTACCTCCCCGATTCATGATTTTCACCCAATCATTTTGATTATCTTCTTCTGTGACGATGTGCTGATAGCCAAGGGTGAAGAAACAGGATTGCAGCTTCAATGCTTCCCGGTATAAAAATGGAAGGTCACGGTAGGTGTGCCCGCAGGAAGAAATGGTGATGCAAAGCTGAAGATTTTCTGTGTGTTTATATAGTTCAGCCTGAATATCTTCAAGCAGTTCTTTCAAATATTGCAGATGTTCCCGACTGTCGTCGGATTCTGTAATGATAAAGAGGTTTTCTTCAGACGAAGAAAATGTCTCAAAGCGGGTAGAATACGATTTCCATTCCTTCTCAAATAATTCCTTCCATTCGTTTCCAGATAACTGGTCAGAGGTCTTTTTCTTCTGAATAGCAATTACGCGCAGCGATGTTTGCGGGTCAAACGAAAAGTGATATCGTTCCAGATCTTCATTGACGGTTTCTTTTGCATAATGTCCGGTAAGAAGCTGGCTGAGAAAATGGATTCGGTTGTGGCGAAAATGGAGTTTATCCTGTTTTTCAAAAGCTTCAATTTTGCTGAATAACTGTTGAAATGGACGGCGGAGCCGGTG
>DVIY01000226.1 GCA_018710915.1 Candidatus Gallacutalibacter pullistercoris | reverse complement strand
GCCAAATACAGGCCGTTTTTTTCGCTGGTCTTGATAATCTGCTTGCGGTTGCGAATGGTAGGATCTGTATACATCAGCTGGATTGTTACACGGTCAGCAACTTCCAGATCCTGCACCTTCTTTTTGCTTTTGATATCCATCTTCACGACATATTTATCTTTCATGCTCCCGTAATAAATGGTATCTCCACAGCGCACAAAGGGCTTTCCTTTGTAGGTGGGAAACTTCGCTGTTTTTTCACTCATAAAGCAGTATCCTCCTTCAGTAAATCTTTCATACCCATAAAGGGTCTAATGAGCATTCTCTCGCATAAGAAGTGATGATTATGTTATTATATCATAAAATATCATCTTGTGCAAACCGGCGTCTTGTTTAATTAGCTGTGTGCCTGCCAAAGACATTCGGTTACCTGCATTTGCGTAAATTCTGCGCGGAAAGAAGAATTCTCCGGGCTGCATGCATACAGACCGAATGAGATTTCTCCGCTTGCAGCTGCCAGATGGCAAATTCTCATCTGGTGAAAGTTCTCTCCATCACGACTGCATTCCAGGCAGAAATCCTGGCCGCGGCGGCTGAGCCGATACCACATTTCCCGAATGGAAGCATCTATATCGGTAGTTGCCCAGTCGGAATATCCCTGATTGGTGACAACACTTCCCAACCGCTGATATTGCTGGTTCTCGTATTCAATAGAAGCTTTGAGCCAGTTCTCGCTATCCAGATAAACAACTACACCGCACTGGTCAAAACGATGGGCGCTTTCAAAAACAGTTTTTACGGTAAACGAAAAAAACTGTTCCTCTGTACGCATTTGCAATACAGGGGCATTGTCATTCTGAAACCCATAATACGTGCGCTGCCACAAGTCCGTAAATGGTTCGGTAAAAATTTCAATTTTTTCTTCTGTGATTGTAAAATGCTGCGGCTGCCGAATCCAAAAACAATTTGTAGAAAAGCTCATTTTATTCTCCTCCTTGAATCGAACTTGATACAACCTCTCAGAGAAAATAAAAAACCTGCCGTACTTTTTCAAGCAACGGCAGGTTTTTGACTGCAGAAAACGGAGGTTACTCTCCCAGATAAGATTTCAACAGTACCTCAAGCAATTCGTCCCGGTCAATTCTGCGAATCAAACTGCGGGCATTATTATGCGTGGTGATATAGGTAGGATCTTCTGAGAGAATGTAGCCAACTATCTGGTTGATAGGGTTATATCCTTTTTCTTTCAGTGCATCATAAACCGTTGTAAGAATCCGACGGATATCGCCTTCGCGATCCCTTGGGAGCGAAAACGTCATGGTCTTGTCAAGCATGAAAACACCTCCGATATCACTAATCATACACCAAACAAAACGAAAACACAAGAGATACTATAGAAAGTTTACTCTTTGATTACAATTTTATAGATAAAAAGCTGCAATTTCTACGTAAAATTTCTGTTTTTGATTAAGAGCGAAGTACTGCGCCTTCTTTTTCCAGTTCTTTCATAATCTTCTTCATAACAGCCAGCGTCTGCTCATCCTTCAGCGTACTGTCAGCCGAGCGCAAAGTGATGCTGAATGCCACACTCTTTTTGCCGGCCTCAATCTGAGCGCCCTGATACACATCGAACAGCTGGATCTTTTCCAGCAACGCACCGCCACCGCGAACAATCGCCTTTTCCAGCGTGCCAACCGGAATAGCCTCATCACAAACCAGCGCCAGATCGCGGGTTACAGCCGGGAACTTGGGAAGGGGCTTATAGGTCTTTTCGGGCTGAGATAATTCAAACAGCGCATCAGCATCCAGAGAGAAACAGTACACACGGCAGCTCATACCATAGTTTTCTGCAACAGTAGGATGAATCTCACCCATGACACCGAAGACTTGGCCATCCTTGACCAGATTGGCGCAGCGGCCGGGATGATAGCTGGGGTTGTCACAGCAGGCTTCCACATCATAACCGTATACGGAAATGGCGTTCAACAGCTCTTCGACGATACCCTTCATCTGGAAGAAGTCTGCGCCGTCGCCGTACATACCGCCGATCAGGGTGTTCTTCTCCACCGGCAGCTCGTCGGGAGTGGTGGGAATATACTCTTTTGCCAGCTCATAGAGAGCAGCGGAATCATTGCGGTTGTTGTAGTTCTTTGCCAGAATTTCCATCATGGACGGCAGGGCAATGGTACGCATAATGCTGGTATCCTCACCCAGCGGGTTGGAAATCACAATGGAATTGCGCAGTTCGCTGCCTGCGGGCAGGTTGATTTTGTCGTAATAGCGGGGGCTGATGAAGGAGTAGGTCATAATCTCGCTCAAGCCCTGTGCCAGCATAGTGCTGTCAATCTTGGACATGAACTTCTGAACAGGGGAGTATTTGCCCTGTGCGCCGCCGCTGATAGCGGTGCTGGGGATATTGTTGTAGCCATAGAACCGGGCGATTTCCTCGGCGATATCGGCTTTGTGCTCCAGGTCAGGGCGGAAGGTGGGTACCAGCACATCGTCGCCGTCAAACTGGCAGTCCAGCGGGGCCAGGATGGCTTTCATCTCGCCGGCAGACAGGTCCAGATCCAGGAAGCGGTTGATCCAGTCATGCTCCAGCGGAATACGGCGGCGTTCACGGTTGGAGTGGTCGTCCTTTAAGGTGCCGTCCAGCACATCGCCAGCATCCAGCAGCTCTACCAGCTCGCAGGCACGATCCAGAGCGGGCAGGCAGTTGTTGGGGTCAAGGCCCTTTTCATAACGGGAAGAAGCGTCGGTACGCATTCCCTGATCTCTTGCCGTCACGCGGACAGAAGCGCCGTCGAAGCAGGCGGATTCAAATACAATGGTAGTGGTATCGTCCATGATGCCGCTGTATTCGCCGCCCATCACGCCAGCAATAGCGACAGGCTTTTTGGAGTCGGCAATGACCATCTGCTTATTGGTGAGCTTACGCTCCACGCCGTCCAGAGTGGTAATGGTTTCGCCGTCTTTTGCCAGACGCACGCGGATTTTGCCCTCTTCAATGAAGCGCAGGTCAAAGGCGTGCATAGGCTGGCCATATTCCAACATCACATAGTTGGTGATGTCCACGATATTGTTGATAGGCCGCACACCCAGAGCGCGCAAACGTTCGCGCATCCAACGGGGAGAGGGCTTTACACGAACGTTTTTCACAATACGGGCGCTGTAAATGGGGCACAGCTCGGGTGCCTCAATCTTGACATCCAGCATACCCTCGCAGGAGCCGTGGCCGCCTTTAACTTCGGGAATGTGCAGGTTCAGGGGCTTTTTGAAGGTAGCAGCGGCTTCTCTTGCCAGGCCGATGACGGAAAAGCAATCGGGACGGTTGGAGGTAATCTCAAACTCCACGCTGGTATCGTCCAGTCCGATGGCTTCGCAGATGGGCTTGCCGAGGGTCAAGTCACAGCCGTCTTCTTCAGTCAGGACGAAAATACCGTCCTCAATAGCGGAAGGGAAATCGTGAGCAGTAAGCCCCAGTTCGCTCAGAGAGCACAGCATACCGTTGCTCTCCGCGCCGCGGAGTTTGCCCTTTTTAATTTTGACGCCGCCGGGAAGCGTGGAATTATGCAGAGCAGCAGGCACCACGTCACCGGGCTTCAAGTTCTGTGCACCAGTCACGATCTGAATATTTTCATCAGCGCCTGTATTTACCTGGCAGATCCACAAGTGATCGGAATCGGGATGGCGCTCCATAGATTCCACCCGTGCAACGACAACGTTGCTGATCTCACTGCCTTCGACTTCATAGCCTTCCACCTTGGAACCGCTCATGGTCATGGCTTCCGTGAAGGAGCGCATTGGCATGTCGTCCAGGGTGACAAATTCTTTCAGCCATTTCATGGAAAGATTCATTTATCATTCACCAAGCCTTTTTTGGAATGTTATTTAAGAAAAAACGTAAAAAATTTGAAAAACAGTACGCGTGGAATCAGCTGGCCATTGGCAGCAACTTTCCCGCGAAGTGGGAATCAGAAAGTAGCAAGCCGCTCCGCGCCGTATAAATTAACCCTGGAACTGCTTCAGGAAGCGGACGTCGTTCTCATAGAACAGGCGCAGGTCATCGATATTGTAACGGCGCATAACCACGCGCTCCAGGCCCATACCCAATGCAAAACCGCTGTATACTTCCGGGTCAATGCCGCAGTTGCTCAGCACCTTGGGATGCACCATGCCGCAGCCCAGAATCTCAATCCAGCCCTCGCCCTTGCACAGGCGGCAGCCTTCGCCATGGCAGTTAAAGCACTGCACGTCAACCTCAGCGGAAGGCTCGGTGAACGGGAAGTGATGGGGACGGAAGCGCACCACGCTATCCTCGCCATACAGGCGCTTGACGAAGGTTTCCAGCGTGCCTTTCAGGTCGGCAAAAGTAATGCCCTTATCCACTACGAGGCCCTCAATCTGATGGAACAGCGGGGAGTGGGTGGCGTCCACGGCATCGCTGCGGTATACACGGCCGGGAGAGATAATGCGGATCGGGGGCTTCTGCTTCTCCATCACGCGCACCTGCACCGGGGAGGTCTGGGTGCGGAGCAGGATATTGTCATTGATGTAAAAAGTGTCCTGGGTATCGCGAGCCGGATGGTTCTTGGGGATATTTAAGGCCTCAAAGTTGTAATAGTCGGTCTCCACCTCGGGGCCGTCCACGATTTCAAAACCCATTCCGATAAAGATTTCCTTGATTTCGTCCAGACCGATGGATAGGGGATGCTTGGCACCCATTTCGCGGTGTTTGCCGGGAAGAGTCACGTCCAGCTTTTCTGCTTCCAGACGGCGCTGCTGTTCAGCAGCCTTCACTTCAGCGGCACGCTGGGTCAGTTCGTTTTCAATACTTGCACGCACCTGATTGGCCAGCTGACCGATTACCGGGCGTTCTTCGGCAGAAAGTTTTCCCATCTGCTTCAAAATAGCAGTCAGAGCGCCTTTTTTACCCAGATACTTAATACGCAGTTCTTCCAGTGCCTGCTGGCTCTCGGCTTTTTTCAGTTCTGCATCCGCCTGGATGCGGATGGCTTCCAGTTGCTCCTTCATAGCAGGAATCAATCCTTTCAAAAAAATGATGGTTCTATTTTTGCAGGAGATGGCGCGGAATTGCTTTTTGAAAAACAAAAAACCTCCGCCCCGTAACAGGGGCGAAGGCATAACACTCCGCGGTACCACCCTTATTTTTTGTAAGAACAGAAGCCCTTACTCTCCTGCGGCGGATAACGGCGCCGTCCGTCAGTCCCTACAGACAAAAAGTGTTCAGGACTGCCGCTCCAAAGGGAACTTCACCTTGACCCGTGCGCGGGTGTGCTTTCAGCCGGGGACACACCCTCTCTGCTCGCCGTAGAAAAGGCTACTTTCCTTTTTCATTGCGTTATTCTGTATCATTTTATCACATCATTTTTTACTTTACAAGTACTGTTCCAAGATGCATTTAAAATTTTTGCTTATAATTTTGTAAAAAAAGCATAATGGCTTTTATAAAAATACAGGAATTCATAAAAATTTACAATTATTCCTCATAAAATCCCATTTGTTTTATTGTAAAGGAACGAAAGCTATGCTATAATCACAAAAGAACGCTGAAAAATCGCCTTTTTCAAACCGGTCATTTTTATAAATTCGGTAAGGTATCACAAAATGCGGTTTCGCGTATATAACTCATTTTCAGGAGGGTCTTTTCAAATGGATATTTTTACAGAACAAATTGTCAAGCGTAAGCTCACCGGTAAGGACTGGCTGATTTCTTTGGGGCTGGTATTGGCTGCTTCTATCCTGATTTATGTCAGCATTTTCATCCTTCTTCCCCTTACCGGCCTGCCCATGATTCCTTTGATTGTCATTCTCGGCAGCATTTACGGTGTATACTGGTTGATTTCCTCGCGTAATCTGGAATATGAATACAGTGTGACAAACGGCGATCTAACCGTGGATAAAATTATTAACAAGCGCCGCCGTAAGCGCATGGTTTCGTTTGATGTACGTGATGCCGAGGAAATTGGAAAATACGATGCCACGAAGCTGGCCCAGCGCCAATTCGATAAGACATTGATGGCTGCTGAAGATGAAACGGCCGAGAATACCTGGTATATTATGGCACGTACCCCAAAATACGGCAGAATGGTTCTGGTGTTCACCCCCAACGAAAAAGTTTTGGATGGTATTAAGGCCGGCCTGCCCCGCCAGATGAGAATTGATGTTTTCGGTCGGAATTGATACAACAGAATGTCGCCGTATGGAAAGGGCCATGAAAAACCTCCATTTTGTATCGAGGGTTTTTGGCCCTTCAGAACAAAAGCTTTTGCAGGAACGCGGGTTCCCCAATACAGGAAATCGCCGGTGGATTGAAACGGCAGCGGCGGCCTTTTGTGCCAAAGAAGCGTTTGGAAAAGCAATGGGAACCGGTATTCGGGGCTTTCGTCTGTGCGAAGTAGAATTACTGCGCAATGAAAGCGGTGCGCCTTATCTTCATCTCAGCGGTGCTGCTGCCGAGCTTGCACGGGGGTGGAATTTGGCAGTAAGCGCCACCCATACCCGTGAATATGCCTCGGTCGTAATATTGGCGGAAAAAGAATCATAAAAAAAGCCTTTCTGTTATTTTCAGACAGAAAGGCTTTTTTTGTAGGTTATTCAAAGGCATTGGTAAAGGAACGGTAATCATTTGCCGACATATTCATAAAGCTCTTGAATACACGGTTAAAGTACCGAACATTGGGATATCCGGTTTTTTCGGCAATTTCGGTGATTTTCAGATTGGTGTTTTTGAGCAGATGTTTTGCCGCTTCCATACGCCTTGCCGTCAGCAAAGATGTAAAATTCTTTCCCGTACATTCTTTAATCAACCGGCTGACATAGGAAGGATTTCTTCCCACTTCACGGGAAACATCTGTTAAGCCAATATTCTCGCGGTAATGCAAATTGATGTATTCGTACACATTTTCTACAATCAAATTGCTGCGGCTTTCAATTTCTTCTTCCACCAGTTTACATACCCCTTCTAACCAGGAGCGCACTGCATGGGTCATTTTTTTGATTTGATTATCGTGCAGCGAGGAAAGAATTTCGTTTGTCATCGCCAGCACCTGTACAGCGCTCATTTTCATTTCATGCAGCTGGAAAGAAATGTTTGAAACCACCAGCAGATAAGAGGAGGAAACAAATTCTTCTGAACGCTCCTGAATAGCGCCTGTAATCTCATCAAAAATGCGCAGAGCTTCTTCCTTCTGCCCTGCAAATACCGCCGTACTCAACTGCCGCAAAATTTCTTCTGGCTCCCAATTTTCCTGTTCTGACTGCACAATATCTTCATAAAACAAAAACTCACTTTTTCCAATACTGCTCATATAATCCAAACACTCTGAGGCTTGCCGGCGCAGCTGGTCTAATGATGAAAGATCTGTGGCACACTGGCTGATACCTCCACTTAGCATACCCAAAAAATTCCGGCGCAGATAGGTATTGAGCTCCTGCAGAAAAAAGGTGAGGTTCTCATTATCTTGGAATATTTCACTTTCGCGTACTTCCCACAGAAAGAAAACCAGATTGCCAAAACTGTAGGAAACAGTGCGCGGCAAATGCTCCTGGATATATTTATCTACCAGGTTGCTGCAATAATACTCGCCTTCGATCCGGCCGCTTTCCATGGCAGTGCTGCACGAAACCGCCACCAGGCGAAATTTTTGAAAATCAAATCCCAAGGCTTCTGACTGATCCTGCACAGATTGCCCTGTCACACGACGAAACAACAGACCTTCAATATATTGCC
>DVIY01000225.1 GCA_018710915.1 Candidatus Gallacutalibacter pullistercoris | reverse complement strand
GCATGAGCGTATTCAGCCAGCCCTTTACAAAAATGCTGAAAGAAAGTGTCCTCCCCGTCATTTTTCTCGACATGCCTCCATCTGAAGGTGTTTTTCCTACTCTTAATGGAGATACGTTTATTTTGGAAGGGGAACGCAGTGTCTACGAAATTACTACCGACCTGATTCGCCGTGGCCGCCGAAATTTCGCCTTTATCGGAAATATTTATTACTGCCGTACCATTAACGACCGCTGGAAAGGCTTCTGCCGCGCACTGCACGACGCCGGAATCCCCCTGCGGCAGGAACAGTGTTTTATTGATGGTGCAGAAAAAACCTATTATGTTTATGATACGCTTGCTTCTGTGCTGGATACTTTCCCCCATGATATTGATGCATTTGTGTGCGCAAATGATACCATTGCTTCTATGATGCTGCGCTACTGCAAACAGTGCGGCTGTCGGATTCCACAAGAAATTGCTATTACCGGCTTTGATAATATGAAAGAATCCCAGCTTCTTGAGCCATCCATCACAACCGTTAATTTTGGCAGCTACCGCCTTGGCCGAAGGCTGGCCCAACAACTGATATGGCGCCTGCAAAATCCTGATATGCCTTTTGAATTGACGTACATAGAAACCGAGCCGCTTATTCGCGCTTCTTCCGGCATTGATGTATAATAATATGAAAAGCCCTTTGCGGGAAATCCTGCAAAGGGCTTTCAGTTTCTCTTTTACAAAAGCTGCTGCAGCAGCTGTGAAGCAATCGGGGCCGCCGAAGAACTGCCAAACCCGCCTTCTTCCACCACTACAACAAAAGCATATGGCGTATCCGGGTTTGCGCAATATCCGGCTACCCAGCCGGTATCCTCTTTGCCATCCCCTACTTCAGCCGTACCTGTTTTTGCGCACACTTCCATATTGGAGGGGAAGAGGCTGCTGTTATAATAATTGGCAACATCGCTGCGCAACATATTTTGCAGTGCCTGTGCTGTCGATTTTGGCATCATACGCTCCCCGGTTTCTGTCTTGGCGGTATAATCGGTCATCCCGGAACCGCTCATCGAACTGACCAGATGCGGCTCTATGGGTACACCGTCATTGGCAATCGCACCCATCATGCGCAGCATATGATACGGTGTCACCAAAGTCGTATACTGCCCGATCCCAGACCATGCCAAAGCGTTTTCATCTGCCTCTGAGACATCATACGTGCTGGCGGCCACCACAATTTCATCCAGCTTCTGCGGCTGGTTAAAATCCATTTCATTTGCGGTCTCTGTCATGGCGTCTTTTCCCAAATCTGCCGCCAGTTCTGCAAAATATACATTACAGGAAAGGCCCATCGCCTCTTGCAGCGTAATCTCCCCATGATTGCCCATACAGGTAATTTTCTCTCCGTTAATGACAGTAGAGCCATTGCAGGTATAAGTGCGGGTTTTCCAGTCAGAAAAATGCTCTATCGAACTGGCAGCGGTTACCACCTTAAAGGTGGAACCCGGTGTAAAGGAAGAGGAGATGGTGCGGTCCAGATAGGCTCCCTTATACTGGTCGTTGGTTTCAATATCTTCCGGAATATTTTCCGGGTCAAAAGCCGGGGTGCTCACCTTGCAGAGGATATCCCCCGTTGTGTAATCGTAAATCAGCACAGCGCCTTTGCGCGAACCCATCAATTCCAGCGCGCTTTCGCAAAGGGAACTGTCGATTGTCAAAGAAATATT
Source organism: Candidatus Gallacutalibacter pullistercoris (assembly GCA_018710915.1). GTDB lineage: Bacteria > Bacillota > Clostridia > Oscillospirales > Acutalibacteraceae > Heritagella_A > Heritagella_A pullistercoris. The sequence continues at coordinate 3,865 of DVIY01000225.1, read as the reverse complement.
CCCGCCCGATGTGCCGCCGGTCATCGTTGTCACGCCAAAAATGGGGTTATATCCCACCAGCTGCGGGCGGTATACCAGCTGGATTCCGGTGGAGATATATCCATTTTTATCGCCTACCGTGTGCACGGTTGCTGTGCGGATACCGGCATCTTCATTATAAGAGCGAACACCGTCCTGCCCGCCGACCAGCATCGTACCGTTACGGTCGCTGATCGTCCCTGCCCAGGTCAGCTGTCCGCCAGCTACCAGATGCTGGTTATAGGGCTGCATGGCCCATTCGCCGCCCTGGGTAAAAAATTCAAACAGAAAAAATCCCATACAGCCCAGAAAACCCGCTGTAAGAATATACAGGATAAAAGAACGAACTCCTGTTGTCTTCATAGTTGACCTTTCCTTTCCAACAGAAACCGTAAAATCGTGCTACCTGCGCCGTTTGCGGACTGCATACGTGCGCTCATCCGACGCTTTGATAAAGGCCACCATGCCCCATACCGAAAGCATACTGGAACCGCCGGCGCTGATAAAGGGGAGCGTTACGCCGGTCAGCGGGATAACATCCAGCGGCCCGAAAATATTCAGCAGAGACTGGAACAGCAAAATTCCCGCTGCCGCACAGGCGGAAATGGAATAAAAGGTAGACCGGCTGCGCGTAACGTCACTGCGTGCATAAAAAATCCACAGCACCATGGCGAGCGCCGCCACCAGTGCCAACAACAGGCCCAGCTCTTCTGCCATCATGCCAAAAACCAAATCGCTGTTGCCCGCAGCAACGTTGTGCAGATAGCCATTCCCCAGACCGGTGCCGAAAAAGCCACCGCTGGCTGCATAGGTCATGGTACGGCTTTGCTGATAACCATAGCTGTCATTGATATGCTCCCACACATGCCGCCAGCCAAGGAACCGCGCCGCAGCGTATGGCTTTGCCTTCAGGAACATAAACAGGCCGATTACCACCGCAGAACATGCGAGCGCGATAGTGCGGATACTGCCGGAGCGCATAAACGCGATAATCAAGAAAGTGACGAAAAACACCGCCGCTGAGCCCAAGTCCTTCATGAGCACCAGGCAGCCGCCGCACAGGGCGGCCAGGACGATAAATTCCGTCAGGTTCCGGGTAGTTTGCAGCTTGTCCAGTGTAGCTGCTCCGGCAAAAATAAATACGATCTTCGCCAGCTCTGAAGGCTGGATGCTGATTGGCCCGATAAAAATCCAGTTTTTGGAACCATTGATAGAGGTACCAATCACCAGCGTCAGTACCAACAAGCCCACTGCACACAACGCCAGCGGAAGCCGCCACTTGGTCACCCGATCCAGATCGCCCATAAACCAGATTAAAATGCAGAAAATGATAATCCCGCCCGCCATGGCTACCAGTTGGGTCAATGCGACATCCATACTGTCTCCTGCCAGCAGGAAAATCCCTATACCGCTGAATAAAAGCGCAACCGTTTCCACTTCAAAGCTCACACGCCCTAACCCGCGCATGGAGAACAGATAAAAGGTAATGTCAACCACCCAAAGCGCCCCTAACAGGATCAGCGGCACAGTTGAAAAAGTTTTCCCCTCTTCGATGGGAGCAAAGCAGCACTGCACCGCCATAAACAGGTGCACCATCAGCATCAGCAAAAACAGCCGAAAGGGAGAAGGGGCGCGTTTTCCCTCCCCATTGAAAAAGCGGCGCTTTTTCACATCAGAATCAGAGGCCTGCATCAGTTTCAGCACAGAGTGTCCCATGGAGATCGTGTCTCCCGGATATACTGGGGCACGTTCGCCGGGCGTCAGCTTCTTCCCGTTGACAGCAGTACCAGCTTTCGAGTTCGTATCGATGACAAACCACCCCTGTTCGCGGCGCATCAGCACAGCATGATCACGGGACATGGTAGCATCCGGCAATGAAATATCACAGCTCCTGCTGCGCCCCAGAGAATTCTCCCAATACAGCACGGGGAATCGCACATGCGAAGAAATTTCTTCCAGCATCATCACCGGTGCTTCGGGCCTGCGCCCGATTTTGACAGAGCGGTAGCATTTTACCACGATTAACAGCGCCAGCAGCGGCACAATAATACGAAGCACATACAGCGCAATATATACCTGATTCTGATTTTCCTGATTCAAAAGAGCGGAAAAATCCGGCATTATGTTCATCTCCTTTTCACCGGGAATTCTCTGAGGTTATTATACCATGATCTGCCCTGGAAAAGTAAATAAATTGCAAAGGTTACAAAAATGTGAGGAAACCATGGGCAAAACATCCGGTTCTGTCATAGTTTCCTCATATTTTCCATTCTATTTTAAGCATTTTCTAAGATTTATCTGCCAGTACCCTGCGAATCATTTCCGCATAATGCTCCGGCTCATGGTCCAAATATCCCAAATGGTTATATCCCGGCTGGACGGTAATCTTTGCCGAAGGGTACAACTCCTTTACCGTCCGGCTGTTAATTGTGATGTTGTCCTCTTTGGCGCCAAACAGAAGATACATCGGCTGCGTTACGCCAGGTTCCAGCCGGTACTCCGCAAGCAGCCGTACGATTACCTTTAAGGAAGGTTTGCTCAAAGACTTCCGGCAGAGGTGGGACTTTTTGGCCCAGTCTTCCGTATAGATTTTTTGCAGCGACTTCATGGATTTCTGCTCATCTTTCGCTGTCTTCCTGAAATAGCTGAAAATCAGGTACATGGCCGCCTTCAGAGCTTTGGGGTGCTTTGACTCATAAAAACTGACAGCGCCGTCCAGAAACAGCTTTTTAATTGAAAGCTCTTCCCGTTTGGCCAGCTTTACCGCAAAAATCGTCCCCATTGAAAGGCCGATTGCCAGCTCAAACCGGGTCAGATTTCTCTGCACCAACAATCCCACCAGTTTTTCCACCTGTGGTTCCAGGCCAGTGAATTCTTCACATCCCGGATGAAATCCATCCAGCGTTACGCAAACGAAATGGTATTCCGGCATCTGCTCTGCCAGCCGGCTGAAAAAATCCCCAGACATAAACACGCCCGGCACACAAAGGATAGAACTTCCTTCCGGTTTTCCGTACTCTTCGATTTTCATAAGACATCCCTCCTGCAAAATACTACATATATAGTATAACTTTTACAGGTAAATTGCAATATATACTTGAAAATATAGCCCAGGAACCAATAATATTAAAGCCCAAAGCAAAAATCATCGCTACAGGTTGCCTATAAAGCCTTTATACTCCTTCATGGAGCCAAATTCCTGATATTCGAGTGCTGAACAATCCAGTTCTATCTCAACAGGGCCGTTCTGGTTCAGGCGGCGAACAGCTTCCAACAATGGGTTCCATTCATGCGATGCATAAGTGCCCGGCCTGTAATATGCAAGTGTGCAATGCAGGGTCAGCGGGTAGGAAAGGGGGACTATCGAATCTATCACCCCATAAATATCCTGTATCACCTGATGGTCCGCTTCACTTGCCGGTTCAAACAGCATGACAACAGAGCTTGCTACCATACTCACAATTCCGGCTGAGCGGAGCCGGAATTTCCCTTTTTGGCAGAGAGCCGGCAAGACAGGCTTCAACTTTTGTTTGTGCCCCAAAATCAGTTTTTCAATGGAGGCCTTATCACCCGCAGCACAAAGGTCATGCAAAGTAATGTGAAAAGTTTCTGCCGGCAGCGGTTCAGACAACATATGGGCCCCTGTATTATACAGAGCAAGCTGGTACCCTTCCAGCGCGTTTTGTGTTTCTTTTGACAAAGGGAAGACAGTGGTGTCCCCATAAAATTTTTGAAAATGCCCGTCTGCATCAAATTTCTGCACCAATCCTGGGGCAGTACAAAAAGGCTCGCATGTTGGCGGAAAGCAAGCCTGGTTTTCAACAAAGCTGTGAATCCTGTTTCGATA
>DVIY01000224.1 GCA_018710915.1 Candidatus Gallacutalibacter pullistercoris | reverse complement strand
ATAAAGTAACAAACTAAGATATTATCTCATCAAAATATAAGAAATGAGGAAATATCTTATGATAACATTAGATGTTCTTCACTTATTGGAGAAAAAGGGAAAAACTAAATACTGGCTGTATAAACAGATGGGCATGAGTTATCAGAACTTTACTCGGATGATCCGTAACGAAACGAAATCCATTCGCTACGAAAATACTGAAACACTCTGTCTGCTGCTGGAATGTACGCCTAACGAGCTTTTCCGCATCACAGAAGACTAAAACAGAGGGCACCTTCCTGCCGGAGGGTGCCCCAATTTTTTTAGTCTGATAAGCCCAATTTTACAGCAGCGTGCGGCGCAGTTCCTCGCCAGACTTGGGGCTCAGATAGGCCGGCGGGATGTCGAACATGGTCTTGCAGCCGGTTTGTCCTTCCTGCTGCATCCGGGCAGCTGCGCGAGCACATGCGACGATCACAGAAGAGGTGAATTCCGGATTGGAATCCAGCTTCAGGCTGTATTCGACTACATGATGGTGCTCGCCGTTCCAGCCGGTCTTTCCGCTGCGGATCACACAGCCGCCATGAGGCAGACCTTTGTGGTCGCGATCCAGCTCTTCCTGAGAAATAAAGTGCACGGTTGTATCGTAATCGCTGAAATAGTTGGGCATCGTCTTGATTTCGTTTTCAATGCGAGCCTTATCGGCGCCTTCTTTTGCCACTACATAGCACAGACGGGTGTGCTTTTCACGGGTGGAAAGCTCCGGATTTTTGCCAGCGCGCACAGCTTCTACAGCAGCTTCCACCGGAATCGTATACTGACGGGCATCCTGTACGCCTTCAATGCGGCGGATTGCATCGGAATGTCCCTGGCTTACGCCTTTTCCCCAGAAAGTATAGTCCTTGCCATCCGGCAGAATTGCGTTTGCATACAGACGGTTCAGCGAGAACATGCCCGGATCCCAGCCAGCCGAAATCACAGCCACTTTACCAGAAGCCTTTGCAGCTTGATTTACTGCATCAAAATGCTCCGGAATCCTGGCATGGGTATCAAAGCTGTCCACAACATTAAAATGAGCAGCCATGGCAGGAGTCTGCACGGGCAAATCGGTAGCGCTTCCGCCGCAGAGGATCAGCACATCGATCTCATTTTCCATCTCCGCAGCTTTGTCCATCGGATATACGGGGACGCCCTCTGTGAGGATGGAGACAGATGCGGGGTCACGGCGAGTGAACACCGCTTTGAGCTCCATGTCAGGGTTCTGGCGAACGGCACATTCCACGCCGCGGCCCAGGTTGCCATATCCTGCGATACCAATACGAATGCTCATGTTACATTTTCCTTTCAGCTATAATCTCAAACGGTTTCGAAACCGCTGTCCATTATAGCACATTTTCCAGCGGTTTTCGAGATTTTTCTCTGAATTTTCTGCCGGAAAATTCAGCCGATTCCGCCAAAGAAAATCCCCAGAATGTATACAGCCAGTGTCAGCCCTGCAAACAGGTATTTTGTCACCGGCTCGAACCAGCGGCCAATCGGCTTTGTACGTCCCAGCTGTACCTGTTCACGGGCATACCCCCTGGGGCATACCCAGAAAAACATGATAGCAGCCAGCAAAGCGCCCAGCGGGATAATATAAATGGAAACTATGTCCATCCATACGCTCACAGTATCTGCATTTTCAATAAACAAACCAACCGCCACAGCAATCAGTGCAACAATGCCGACGGCTACTTTGCGAGAAAGGCCAAACTGTGTTTGCAGTGCCTCAATCGGAGTTTCAAACAGGTTCATCAGAGAAGTAATAGCAGCAAAGAGCACCGCGATAAAGAAGACAATTGCAAAGAATTCTCCAAACGGCATCTGCTGGAAAACTTTCGGCAGGGTAATGAACATCAGTGGCGGGCCCGAAGCAACATCTTCTCCGAATGCAAATACAGCCGGAATAATCACCAGTCCAGCCAGCAAGGCCGCGCAGGTGTCGAAGAAGGCCACATTGCGGGCACAGCTGATGATATCGGTATCTTTTTTCAGGTAGCTGCCGTAAACAATCGTGCCGGAACCAGCCAGTGACAGTGAGAAGAACGCCTGTCCCAATGCATACACCCAGGTTCTTACATCAGCCAGATATTTCCAGTTGGGTACAAACAGGTACTCATATCCTGCCGACACATTTTCCAGGGTGAACACACGGATCATAAGTGCAATGAAAAACACAAAAAACAGCGGCATCATCACTTTGTTTACCTTTTCGATACCGCGTGAAATACCAAACAGCATCACAGCGAAGGTAATCGCAAGACCCAGCATATGCCAACCCACACTGCCGAAATTGCCCGCGATTGTACCAAAGAAAGCGCCTGTATCTTCTGCAGCAAAAAGTTCTCCGGTAAGGGAATCATACAGATATTTCAGGAACCATCCTACTACGACGGAATACCCAATGGCAATTCCCAGTGAACCGATTACCGGGATGATTCCAACAATCTTTCCACCCCGGCGGCCACGCATTTTCATGGCGTTAGAGAATGCCCCCAATGGGCCGGTACCCTGCGAACGGCCAAAAGCCATTTCACCGGCGACTCCGGAAAAGCCCAAAATAACCACGAAAATAAAATAGGGGATTAAAAAAGCCGCTCCGCCAAACTGCCCGGTACGATATGGGAAAAGCCAGATGTTTCCCATACCCACCGCCGAGCCAATACAGGCAATGATAAAACCGGTTTTGCTGCGAAAAGAATCGCGCAAACCGCTTTGCTGTTTCTTTTCCATGATGATATAACCCTCTTTCTTCGCATAGAGAAATACAGCTGATAATGCTTCAGCACCTTCTCACGCTTACACCTTTCTTCGCCACAAATTGGGCGAAAACAACAGAATCATGGGGAAAAACTCCAAGCGTCCAAACAGCATATCCAAGGACAGAATAATTTTGCTGATATTGGAAAACTGAGAAAAATTCCCTGCCGGCCCTACCACATCCAAGCCGGGGCCAATATTGCTCAAACACGAAACCACTGCGGTTACATTGGTCTCCAAACTCATATTATCAAAACTGATCAGCAAAAAAGAAACGGTAAATACTGCAAAATAGGCAGCCATAAATACGCTGACGCCCTTGCCGACCTTGTTATCAACTGTTTTTCCGCTTACACGCACGGTATGGACAGCACGCGGATGCAGCATACGAATTAACTCTTTGCGCAGAAGTTTGAATACAATAATAATACGCGCAACCTTGACGCCGCCTCCGGTGGAACCCGCCGACGCGCCAACCACCATCAGCATCGCCAGCAAGCTTCGAGAAAATTGCGGCCAGGTATTATAATCTATTGTAGAGAATCCTGTTGTTGTCATTACAGAAGATACCTGGAATGCAGACTGATGCAGAGCCTCTCCCCAATTATACTGGAATACAGGCGCAATATTGCAGGTAATCAGCAGAATGGAACTCGCCATAATTGCCAGATATCCCCACAGCTCTTCATCATGTAAAATGGCCCGCCACGAACGCATGAGGACCAGGAAATAAATATTAAAGTTAATACCAAACAGGGCCATGAAAACGGTGACAACTGTTTGAATATAATGCGAATAACCAGCGATACTGTCATTTTTGATACCAAATCCACCAGTACCAGCCGTGCCGAAAGCTGTACACAAACTGTCAAACAGCGGCATTCCGCCTGCCAGTAAAAGAATAATTTCTATGACTGTCAGACAGATATAAATAATATAAAGGATTTTAGCACTTTGCTTGAGTTTAGGTGTCATCTTTCCAACATCTGGCCCGGGGCTTTCGGCACGGAGCAGATGCAGGGAATATCCAGCGCCTTTGCTCACCGAAACAACCGCCAGCAGGAATACCAGCACACCCATACCGCCCAGCCAGTGAGTAAAACTGCGCCAGTACAAAAGGCCATATGGCAGCGCTTCTACGTCGGTAAGAATACTGGCACCTGTTGTGGTAAAGCCGGAAGCTGTTTCAAAAAAGCAGTCGACAAAATTCGGGATAACGCCGCTGAACCAGAAGGGCAATCCGCCAAACAGCGAGATTGCAATCCAGGAAAGCGCTGTAACCACAAATCCCTCGGCAGCATAAAAAGTCATATTAACAGGTCGAATCAGCCGTAATGCGATTCCAGCAGCTGCGGTAATCACGATGGTAACACCAAATGCCCATGCAGAGGCTTTTTCTGCCATAAAGATAGAGATTGCCAATGCAGGGATCATCACTACCGCCTCAAGCAGCAGGATATGCCCAAGTAAAAACGCAATTACTTTTCGGTTCATTTTTTTCCAAACTCCTGTGCTGCAAAAATATCGCGAAGGTTCGCAATCTTGTTTTCCGTAGTGCTGACCACAATGACGGTGTCCTCCGGCTGAATCGTTTCGTTTCCGTCGGGGAAAATCAGTTTTCCTCTTCTTCGGATACATGCCAGCAGGATATTTTTCTTCAATGTCAGGTTCTTCAGCGGAATATTGGTTTTCGGCATATCCTTTTCTACCCGAAATTCCAGAGCCTCTATCTGATGGTTTACCAACCGATGCAGTGAAATTACCGCATCGCTGCGATGGTTTCGCATGGCACGTACATAGCGAAGCACATCATCGCAGATAATATGTTTCGGGCTGATGATTGACTCTACGCCCATGGCTTTAAACGCTTCAAACTGCCCGATACGATCCATTTTGGTAATAGTTTTCGGGACACCAATCTGTCCGGCAAACAGAGAAATAACCAGATTGATTTCATCAATATCAGTAAGTGCAATCAAGGCATCTGTTTTTCCGGCACATTCAGCATTCATCAGCTTCTGATCACAGGCATCGCCGTTAATCACCAATACTTTGGGTAAAAGCTCAGACAGTTCTACACAACGCTCGTATTTCCGTTCAATAATTTTTACTTTCATTCCCGCACGGGTCAAAGATTCAGCAAGATAATAACCCAGCCGGCTGCCGCCTACAATTACTACCTCACGAATACGGTTGGACGGCAGGCGCAGATAGCGCATGAGAGCAGTCAGGTTTTGATTGGCGCCGGTAACATGAATAACATCTCCAGCCTGCAATACAAAATCGCCATTAGGAATAAAAACCGAATTTCCACGCTCGACTGCACAGACAATAATTTTTACACGTGACGCCCGGTAAAGCTCCATAAGGGATTGCCCTACTGCCGGACAGTTACTGCGGATAGTAAATTCTACCAGCTCAACTTGCCCTTTGGCAAAGAAATCTCGGTTGGTGGAAGAGGGGAATTGCAGAATATGGAATATTTCACGTGCAGCGGAAGCTTCGGGATTGATGGTCATACTCAACCCCAACTCTTCTTTCAAAAAAGAAAGCTGACGGTGGTATTCCGGATTGCGGACACGTGCAATAGTGTGACGGCATCCCATTTTTTTGGCCGTAATGCAGCATAGCATATTGATCTCATCCCCAGAGGTCGCTGCAATCAAAAGGTCAGCAGTATCTGCTCCTGCTTCTTTCAGCACCTGCATACTGGCGCCGTTTCCATTTACCACCATTACGTCATATGCTTCCTGTGAATCACGCAGTACCTGCTGGTTCCGGTCGATAATGACGATATCGTGGCCTTCGGCAGACAGTTGTTCTGTTAATGTCAAACCAACTTTACCATCTCCGACAATCACGATTTTCATGAAAATTCTCCTTCTCGCATATTCATAAACCCTTCTGAAAAATCAATAAAAACAGGGCTCCCCGGGAAAGGAGCCCCTTTCTATTGCTTATTATAATCACTCTCTGTACAAAATACAATGTGTTGCTGCATTTTCTGTCAAATCCTGTATGGATTTGTCTTTGCAGAAAAGCAGTTCAGGATTTGGAATATTGCTCTAAGCGGTGGAAAAGATCGCCGAAAACGAGGTCACGGTTGATAGAAGATGCCACCCGGATTAAATGGCGGGAAGCATCTTGGCTCCATGTGACCTGGTCTGTCAGAATTGGGCTGTGCTGGAGTTCGGTATTCACGCCGTCTGGACAGCATAGCCATGCAACGGTAGAAAGATCCCAGATTACACGGGAATAGGCAAAATGATTTTCGGCACAGCCTTCATACCGCATAGCGAGAAAATCACCAATTTCGCCTTTTCCGCGGACATAGGTGTTGACTTCGGGCAGCGTGGTGATCAGATGGTCTACGACACCTGCACACGGCAGCAGTACCAGCGGCACGCCGCTGTCCAATACCACCCGGGAAGCGTGCAGATCCTGTGCCAGATTGAATTCTTTTGTATGGGGCCAGTACAGGGCGTGTCCTCCCAGCCAGATTACCACTACCCGGTCAATGATCTCGGGCGCCAGCAAAAGGGCAGAAGCGACATTGGTAATCGCGCCAATCGCAACCACATACAGTGGATTTTCCGAAGACGCCTTGCGTGCCCGCTCAATCAGGTCGCGCGCTGCCGGACTGTCCACTGCCTCTTGCGCAGCGGGTAAATACCGGTCAGAGCCCCGAAAGACCTTTCCTTCAGGGGCAACTTCCATGCGGGAAAGGATCCGCAGCAGTTCCTGATAGCTTTTTTCCATCCCATCAGCCGGGCCGTTGGAAAGCTCATTGAAAAACGGCGCAGCATAAAACGCCTGTACTTCCAGCTTTTCAGACGCAAGAAGTGAATATACCACTGCAAACTGGTCATCGATTTCATTAAAGGTATCGGTATCGAGTACCATACGGACTTTTCCAGTGGGCGGTGTGAGCATCCGGATACGCAGTTCCTCCGGAAGTTCAGGGAATAGACTTTTCATCATGCAAACAAACTCCTCTCTTCTTTGTTGGGACAAGCTCCCTACACCGACATTATAATCTGTCATGACAAAAAAGGGAAGAAAAAATCATCTGAATCTCTCATTGTCACTGTACGGCAGAACCGCTATAATAAAAATCGAAAAATAAATGATTCAGAGTCTGAAAGAACTGGCAAGCATAAAATTCAGGGAGGTATTCTTTATGAATCAACAAATGCTGGAGCGTGTACAGGGTTTGCTGCACAGCGCCTGTCAGGAAAAGGAGATTGCAGGCGCATCTTTCCTTTTCCGGGACAAAAATGGGGACGAGACTTTCTGCGCAGAAGGCTGGGCGGATATTGAGAACCAGCGCCCCATCAAACGGGATACGATCTTCCGCTTGTACTCCATGAGCAAACCCATTACCGCTGCTGCGGCTATGCTGGCATTGGAACAGGGGCTTTTTGACCTGGCTGACCCGGTATCCCGTTATTTGCCCGGATTCCGCGATCAAAAGGTCTGGGAAAATAACTCGCTGGTACCGGCAGCGCGCGAAACCTGTCTGCGTGACCTGCTCATGATGTCTTCCGGTCTTTCCTATGGAGGCCCCAGTGCTTCCGGCCAGCAGGTACAGGCTGTTTTCAGTGAAGGTCTTCGCCGCATGTACCGCGATGACGCCTTTACTACACAGGAAATGGCCAACCGTCTGGGACAGTGCGGTCTGGAATTCCAGCCCGGTACTCGATGGATGTACGGCGTCTCGGCAGATATTATGGGCGCTGTAATTGAAGTGGCTGCCGGTTGTTCTTTCCGGGAGTTCATGAAAAAAGGAATCCTGGAACCCCTGGAAATGGTGGATACGGATTTTTATGTGCCTGAAAATAAGCGTGAGCGTATGGCAAAGACCTATTATCCCGGTACGCTGGAAGAATACACGGGAGATAACCTGATGATTCAGAACCGCATGGAGCGCCTGCCTGCATTTGAGTCGGGCGGAGCGGGACTGGTTTCCACAATGGAAGACTACAGCCATTTCGCACAGATGCTGCTGCAAAAGGGTGAATGGAACGGGAAACGTATCCTTTCTCCCCGTACCGTTTCATATATGACCTCTCCTCAGCTTACCGAGCCGCAGCGTCTGTCTTTGCCGTGGCAAGCACTGTTTGGATATTCTTATGGAAACTTCATGCGGATTCTTCGCGCAGAAGGTGACAGCACTGGATTGGCTGTAGCCGGAGAATATGGCTGGGATGGATGGCTTGGGCCGTACTTTATCAACCTGCCCTCTGAAAACAGCACCCTGCTCATGATGATGCAGCGCGTGGATTCCGGCACCTGGCGTTTGAGCCGCAGAGTCCGAAATGTCACACTGGCATTGGCAGAATCATCTGAAAAGTGAAAATTCCGAAAGTTTCTGTCAGAATCCTATATTTACTTTCCTGTTTCAATGTGCTTATAATGGACGAGATGTACGGACAACTTTTCTGTGCTTTATGAAACTATCAAATTTTCCCTGTCTACCTCAGGGTTTGTAAGAAGGAGTTTATTTTATGGAACGGCAGATACTCACCCCCAAATTTCCTCATTTCCTACACGGCGGAGACTATAACCCCGACCAGTGGCTTGACCGCCCCGATATTCTGGAAAAGGATATCGAACTGATGAAGAAAGCGCATGTTAACTGTGTTTCTCTGGGAATTTTTGCCTGGGCAAAGCTGGAGCCGCAGGAAGGCGTATATTGTTTCGACTGGCTGGAAACTATCATCAACAATTTGTATGAAAACGGCATATACACCATCCTCGCTACGCCCAGCGGTGCAAAACCCCTTTGGATGAGTGAGAAATACCCGGAGATCCGCCGTGTTTCGAAAACACTGCACCGCGATCTGAGCGGCCAGCGCCATAATCACTGCTATACCTCTCCTGTATACCGTGAGAAGGTGCGTGAAATGGATACCCGGCTGGCACAGCATTTTGCAGGCCATCCCGGCGTTATTATGTGGCATATCTCCAATGAATTTGGCGGCACCTGCTATTGCCCGCTGTGCCAGGAGGCGTTCCGCAACTGGCTGCGTGAAAAATATGGTACCCTGGAAAATCTGAACCATGCCTGGTGGACTAATTTCTGGAGCCATACCTACACCGACTGGGAGCAGATTCATGCACCTGTGCCCAACGGCGAGACCGAAGTGCACGGCCTGACCATCGACTGGAAGCGTTTTACCACTTATCAGACCCTCGACTTTATGAGCGAAGAGATTCGTGCAGTAAAAGCTGTCAATCCCGATTTGCCGGTCACTGCCAACCTAATGAGCTTTTACGAAGAAATTGACTACTTCAAGTTTGGTCCCAAGCTGGATGTGATTTCCTGGGACGCATATCCCGCATGGCATAACCTGGAACCCCTGAAAGAGGCTGCCCGCACCGCTTCTTGCCATGACCTGATGCGTTCTATCAAACATGAACCCTGGCTGTTGATGGAAAGCACCCCGAGTGTGACCAACTGGGCGCCGGTGTGCAAACTCAAGCGTCCCGGTATGCACGAGCTGGCTTCTTTGCAGGCGATTGCACACGGCTCGCAGTCGGTACAGTACTTCCAGTGGCGTAAGAGCCGCGGTTCCAGCGAAAAGCTGCACGGCGCAGTGGTTGACCACTATGGCGGAAGCGACACCCGTGTATTCCGTGAAGTGACCCATGTAGGGGAACGGCTGGAAACTTTGGAAAAAGCAGTCTACCACACCGAGGTCAAGCCCGAAGTGGCAATCGTATTTGACTGGGAAAACCGCTGGGCAATGGAGGGCAGCCGTGGCCCGCGCAATGGCGGACTGAAATACGAACAGACCGTCCAGGCTCACCACCGCGCTTTCTGGAAACAGGGCGTCCCGGTGGACTTTGTGGATATGGACGGCGATTTGAGCGGCTATAAGCTGGTCATCACGCCCATGCTGTACATGTACCGCAATGGCTTCGCTAAAAAACTGCGCGCTTTCGTAGAAAACGGCGGTACACTGGTGAGCACATACTGGAGCGGCATTGCCGATGATACCGACCTGTGCTTCCTGGGCGGATGGCCCGGAGACGGCATGATGGAGGTCTTCGGCATCTGGAATGAAGAAATCGATGCCCTTCACGAAGGCGAAACCAACCGCATGGATGTGCGTGAATCCATGGAAGGGCTGCGCAGTTCCTATACGCTTTCAGAGCTGTGCGAGTGTATTCACCTGCGCGGGGCAGAAGCACTGGCCGTGTACGGACAGGACTTCTATGCCGGAAGCCCGGTGCTCACCAAAAATCATTTTGGTGCAGGCGATGCCTATTATGTGGCGGCCCGTGCAGAAGATGCTTTCCAGGAAGATTTTTATGCTTCTCTGGTCAAAGAGCTGGGTATCCGCCGTGCACTGGATACCGTTCTGCCTGAGGGTGTGACCGCTTCTCTGCGTGTGGGCGAAACCGATGTGGTGTTCGTTCAGAACTATAACGGAGAAGAAAAAACCGTCCGCCTGCCTTATGCTATGACTGATGCGGAAACCGGTGAAACGGTTCAGGGCGATCTGGTACTGCCGGGTTACAGTGCACATATTCTGCTTGAAAAATAATCATTGAGATTTTGAACGCCTCCCAACTGTTTTTCTGTGGGAGGCGTTCTTTTTT
>DVIY01000223.1 GCA_018710915.1 Candidatus Gallacutalibacter pullistercoris | reverse complement strand
CATGAGGGACAGAGCTCCTTTTTGGGTTTGTTGGTGTCGCAGCTTAACTATACCCTATGAAGGCTCTGTCCTTCTACTTTTTTATTTGCTTTTACTTGCTCTGCTGTCCAATATGTATTGTAGCTCTACAGCCTGCGCGGCGTTCTCCCTGATTTTTTCTTGCCCTTCTTGCCTTTCCTGTGCTATACTGATTCTGATTATAAAACTTGAATTTACTTGGAAAGAACAGGTGATTGTACTTTGGCAGTGCCACAGGATAAAATCCGCAATTTCAGTATCATTGCCCATATCGACCACGGCAAAAGCACCCTTGCCGACCGGATTCTGGAACAGACAGAAGCAGTTGCCCTGCGCAACATGGAAGACCAGCTGCTGGACAACATGGACCTGGAGCGTGAACGGGGCATTACCATCAAAGCACACGCCGTTACGCTGGTATACCGCGCAAAAGACGGTGAAGAGTATGTTTTCAATCTGATTGACACCCCCGGCCATGTGGACTTTAACTATGAAGTTTCCCGCTCGCTGGCTGCCTGTGAGGGCGCTGTGCTGGTGGTGGACGCCTCCCAGGGTATCGAGGCCCAGACGCTGGCAAACACCTATCTGGCGGTTGACGCCGGGCTGGAGCTGGTGCCGGTTATCAACAAAATCGACCTGATCAGCGCCGACCCCGACCGCGTCGCCAATGAAATCGAGGACGTCATCGGCATCCCGGCACAGGACGCCCCCCGTATTTCCGCCAAACAGGGCATCAATATCGGCGACGTGATGGAGCGCATCGTACAGGATATCCCCGCGCCCGAAGGCGACCCGGAAGCCCCCTTGCAGGCGCTGATTTTCGACTCCTATTACGATGCTTACAAGGGCGTTATCGTCTATGTGCGTATTAAAGAAGGCACGGTCCATCCCGGCGACACCATCCGCATGATGGCTGTAGGCAGCGAATTTACCGTAGTGGAATGCGGCTATCTGCGCGCCACCTCTCTGGAACCCGCTTCTGCGCTTTCTGCCGGTGAAGTCGGCTATATCGCCGCTTCCATTAAAAATGTACGGGAAGCCCGTGTGGGCGATACCGTCACGCTGGCAAACCGCCCGGCCGCAGAGGCGCTTCCCGGTTACCGCGCTGTGCAGCCCATGGTGTTCTGCGGTATTTATCCCGCCGACGGCGCACACTACAGCGATTTGCGCGATGCACTCGAAAAGCTGCAGCTGAATGACGCGGCCCTCACTTTTGAGCCCGAAACCTCTGTTGCGCTTGGCTTTGGTTTCCGCTGCGGATTTTTGGGCCTGCTGCACATGGAAATTTTGCAGGAACGCCTCGAGCGCGAATACAACCTTGACCTGGTGACCACCGCGCCCAGCGTGGTCTATCACATCACCAAGACCGACGGGGAAATGATTGCTGTGGATAACCCCACCAATTACCCCGACCCGACATTGATTGCAAAGGCGGAAGAGCCTATTGCCAATGCACACATCTATTCCCCCAGCGACTATGTTGGGAACATCATGGAGCTGTGCCAGGAGCGCCGCGGCGTATTCAAGGATATGAAGTATCTGGACGCCGACCGGGTGGACATCCACTATGAGCTGCCCCTGAACGAGATTATCTATGACTTTTTCGACGCGCTGAAATCGCGCACACGCGGCTACGCATCGTTTGACTATGAGCTGGTGGGATACCAGAAATCCAACCTGGTGAAGCTGGATATCATGCTCAACGGTGAAGTGGTGGACGCGCTTTCCTTTATTATTCACGCGGACAAAGCCTATGGCCGCGCCCGCAAGATGGCCGAAAAACTGGCGGAGAAAATCCCGCGCCAGCTGTTTGAAGTGCCGATTCAGGCATGTATCGGCGGCCGCATTATTGCCCGTGAAACCGTGCGCGCACTGCGCAAGGATGTGCTGGCCAAGTGCTACGGCGGCGATATTACCCGAAAGAAGAAGCTGCTGGAGAAGCAGAAAGAAGGCAAGAAGCGCATGCGCCAGCTGGGCACGGTAGAAGTGCCCCAGGAAGCCTTTATGAGCGTTCTCAAGCTGGACGAGTAAATCAGGTTTTGCGCGGAGCGCGTTTACGTCAAGGCTTAGCCTTGCCAGGGGTTTGGGGGCGGGGAGCCCTCAAGAAAGCATGGCGAAGCGTAACGAGCCTGTAAAAACGCCCCAAGAGCTGCGAAGCAGCGCGAGGGCTGAAAAGGAGCTGTCTTTCAAAATAGAAGCATCCATCTGCACGACTGACGCATAAAGCGAAGAACTTATGAGGGGAAACTCCCGTAGTGGGTTTCCCCTCTGGCTGTTTCTTTGGTCATAGAAAAACAAAACCGGGAGGCGTATTGAATGAACACAGTGGAAAAATGGGGGCTGTTTGAAGTCTCCGCAAAGGGAAAAACTGATGGAAACCCCTTCACCGATTACACCATTCATGGGGTGTTTCGCGGAAAAAACGAGACAGTAGAAGCAGACGGCTTCTATGACGGCGACGGTATCTACCGGGTGCGCTTTATGCCTTCCTTCACCGGCGCCTATACCTATGAAATCACCGGCACCTTTTCGGGCGAAACCCTGACGGGCGAATTTACCGTGACGCCGCCCACAGAGGGGAATCACGGCCCTGTGCGCGTTGCGAATACCTATCACTTCGCTTATGAAGACGGCACCCCCTATTATAGCGTGGGCACCACCTGCTATGTGTGGACGCATCAGCCCGAAGCCGTGCGCCGGCAAACCCTGGAGGAACTCTCCAAAGGCTATTTCAATAAAATCCGCTTCTGCATTTTCCCAAAGCACTATATCCACAATTTCCGCGACCCCGAAACCTTCCCGTATGAGGGTACGCCGGTGGATAATTCCAATCTGAGTGAAGAGACCTTTACCTATCACGTGGATTTCACCGGCAATGACTGGGATTTCACACGCTTCAACCCGGAACATTTCCGGCGGATTGAAACCTGCATTGCCGAGCTGCGCGGCTTGGGGATTGAAGCAGACCTGATTATCATGCATCCCTATGACCGCTGGGGCTTCTCGCAGATGAGCCGGGAGGCCGATGACCTCTACTGGCAGTATGTGGTCGCGCGTTTCTCGGCCTTCCGCAATGTCTGGTGGAGCCTTGCCAATGAATATGACCTGCTGCGCGCCAAAACGCTGGAGGATTGGGAGCGGTATGCAGCGATTCTGTGTGAAAAAGACCCGTACCGTCACCTGCGCTCGATTCACAACTGCATCGCCTTTTATGATTACACCCGTCCCTGGATTACCCATTGCAGCATGCAGCGGCAGGATTTATACCGCCATGTGGAATACACCGATGATTTCCGTACCCGCTACGGAAAGCCTGTGGTGTGGGACGAGATTGCCTATGAAGGCAACATCGATATGGGCTGGGGCAATATCTCGGGACAGGAGCTGGTGCGCCGGTTCTGGGAAGCCTCGATGCGCGGCGGCTATGCCGGGCACGGCGAAACTTTTGTGAATCCGGAGGACATCCTGTGGTGGAGCCACGGCGGAAAGCTTCACGGCGAAAGCCCTGAACGCATCCGTTTTCTGCATACAATCCTATGCCAGACGCCCGGCCTGGGCCTGAAGCGGGGAGAGGGTTCTTTTGATGAAACCGTCGCTGTTCCCGAATCCCCCATGATGCAGGGATATGAAATCCATTACTACGGCTTTGGTCGGCCCTCATTCCGCGACTTTCAAAAAACACCCGGCGAACATTGGCACGCCGAGGTCATCGACACCTGGAACATGACGGTCACGGATGCCGGGGTATACAGCGGCCGGTTCCGTATCGCGCTGCCTGGCAGGGAATATATGGCAATCCGCCTGACCCGTCTGCCGGAATCGACATAAAACCGCACAGCCCCTGTATGAGAAAATTTTGATACGATAAATTTTTCTGCGCTTTTGCCCCGCTTCTGCCGGGCAAAAGCGTTTTTTGTGCGTAAATCCGCAGGAATGACATAGAATAAGCACACAGGCAGTTTGAGTGCTGAAAAAAACCGGTACCTGTAAAAAACCGCTTCTCTTCGGGGGATTTCACAAATCATTTACAAATAAAAACTTGACAAATCCGGAAGAGAGTGGTAGAGTATAGACAAGGTTTAGCACTCGAAGCTAAAGAGTGCTAAACCAAACTAACAGAGGTGAGGAGAATGGAGCTGAGTACGCGCAGGGAAAAAATCCTTGCGGCGGTGGTAGATGCCTATGTAGAGACCGGCGAGCCGGTTGGTTCCAAAAGCATTGCCGCACAGCTGGGCGTCTCCTCTGCAACCGTCAGGAATGAAATGGCGGAACTTTCTTTGCTGGGGCTTTTGGAACAGCCCCACACCTCCGCAGGCCGTGTGCCTTCTCAAAAAGGGTACCGGCTGTATGTGGACCGGCTGATGGAGCCAAGGCCCCTCGAGCCGAAAGAAAAGCGGCTGCTGGATTCCATGCTGGTGACCAACGCCTGCGACCCCGAAAAGCTGATGGCTGGCGTGACACAGGCGCTGGCAGGCATTACCCGGTTTGCAGCGGTTTCCACCACCCCCAGCGGACGGACCGCTTTTATCCGTGCCGTACAGTTTGTGCAGACCAGCCGCCGCACGGCGATGCTGCTGCTCATGTCTTCGGCAGGGACCATGAAAAACCGGATTTTCCATTGCGATTTCGATTTGAACCCCGAAATGCTCCGGGTGTTTTTCCGGATTCTCAATGAAAAGCTGATGAACCGTCCGGTAGCCGATATCACCCCGGCGTTTATCCAGTCGCTGGCAGTTTCGCTTGGCGAAATGGCCATGCTGATGTCCTCGGCGCTCATGGCGCTGCTGGATGTGGCAGATGACACACGCCAAACCGCTGTATGCCAGAGCGGCCAGATGAACCTTCTGTTCTATCCCGAATACGAGCGGGGGACCGCCCGGCGGGTGATGGACTTTCTGGAACGCCCCAGCGAGCTGGTAGACCTGCTGACACAGGAACCCGGCAGCGTGCGGGTGCTCATCGGGCAGGAGAGCCGGACCCCCGAGCTGGCAGGCTCCAGCGTGGTGATTGCCCGGTATGCAGTGGGCGGGCAGGACGCCGGCGCACTGGCAGTGATTGGCCCGACACGGATGGAATATGCAAGTGTGATTTCCCACCTTTCTTACCTGTCACAGGCTGTGGGCAATATGCTCACCGTCCTGATGCGGGAGGAATAGAAATAACGCAGCAGACTGAAAAACGCTGCACTGAGAGGAGCGATCGTTTTGGCAGAACAGGATATCAAAAAAGAGCCTGCTCAGGAGCCGGAGAACAATCCCGAAACCCCCGAAACGGAGGCCGCTGAGCCCCAGAAGGAAGAGAAAAAGGGCCGCAAGGTTTCCCGCAAAGAGCTGGAGGAAGTTCAGGCCGAGCTGGAAAAGACGCAGAAAGAACTGGCTGCTCTGAAAGACCAGTACCTGCGCACCCGGGCGGAATATGACAACTTCCGCAAGCGCACCGAGCGGGAAAAAGCCGCAATCTACGGAGACGGCACTTCCGCAGCCATCAAGGGAATGCTTCCGGTAGCGGATAATCTGGAGCGGGCACTGGCCCAGAAGGATTGTTCCGTGGAAGACCTGATGAAGGGCGTGGAAATGGTACAGACCCAGTTCCTCGATTCCCTGAAAAAACTGGGCGTCACCCCCATGGGCAATGTGGGCGACGAATTTAACCCCGAGATTCACAACGCGGTTTCCCACATCGAGGATGAAAACCTCGAAATCAACGTCATCAGCGCCGTATTCCAAAAGGGATACATGCTGGGGGACAAGGTTGTCCGCCACGCAATGGTGCAGGTGGCGAACTAGTCAGAACCATTCCAATTTATAATTGATTGAGATAGAGTAAACACGCATACAAATGCGCATTACATGGAGGTAATGAATTATGTCTAAGACTATCGGTATTGACCTTGGTACTACGAACTCCTGCGTCGCTGTTATCGAAGGCGGCGAACCCGTTGTCATTGCAAACGCCGAAGGCGCCCGCACCACCCCTTCTGTTGTTGCTTTCGCCAAAAACGGCGAGCGTATGGTTGGCCAGGTTGCAAAGCGTCAGGCTATCACCAACCCCGACCGCACCGTTTCTTCCATTAAGAGAGAGATGGGTTCCGATTACAAGGTAAGCATCGACGGCAAACAGTATACCCCCCAAGAGATTTCCGCAATGATCCTGCAGAAGCTGAAGACAGACGCTGAAGCTTATCTGGGCGAGACTGTCACTTCCGCTGTTATCACTGTTCCCGCATATTTCACCGACGCACAGCGTCAGGCAACCAAGGACGCAGGCAAGATTGCCGGTCTGGATGTCAAGCGTATCATCAACGAACCTACCGCAGCTGCACTGTCCTATGGCATTGACAAGGGCGACGAGCAGAAGGTCATGGTGTATGACCTGGGCGGCGGTACCTTCGATGTGTCCATCATCGAGATGGGCGACGGCGTGCAGGAAGTTCTGGCAACCGCTGGTAACAACCGTTTGGGCGGCGACGACTTCGATAAGCGCATCATGGATTGGCTGGTAAGCTCCTTTAAGATGGAGACCGGCGTAGACCTGTCCGGCGATAAGATGGCGATGCAGCGTCTGAAGGAAGCTGCTGAAAAGGCAAAGATTGAGCTGTCCGGTATGACCACCGCCAACATCAACCTGCCCTTCATCACCGCTGATGCTACTGGCCCCAAGCATCTGGATATGACCCTGAGCCGTGCAAAGTTCAACGAGCTGACCAGCGACCTGGTAGAAAAGACCATGGGCCCGGTCCGTCAGGCTCTGTCCGACTCCGGCCTGTCTATCAATGATATCAACAAAGTCCTGATGGTGGGCGGTTCTTCCCGTATCCCCGCTGTTCAGGAAGCTGTGAAGAACTTTATCGGCAAAGAGCCCTTCAAGGGCATCAACCCCGATGAATGTGTTGCCATCGGCGCTGCCCTGCAGGCTGGCGTTCTGGGCGGCGAGGTCGAAGGCCTGCTGCTGCTGGATGTTACTCCCCTGTCCCTGGGCGTTGAGACCATGGGCGGCGTGATGACCAAGGTCATCGAGCGCAACACCACCATCCCCACCAAGAAGAGCCAGATCTTCTCCACCGCTGCTGACGGCCAGACTCAGGTTGAGGTCAACGTGCTGCAAGGCGAGCGTGAGTTTGCTCGCGACAACAAGCAGCTGGGCATCTTCAAACTGGACGGCATTGCTCCCGCTCCCCGCGGAATCCCCCAGATCGAAGTTTCCTTCGATATCGATGCCAACGGTATCGTAAATGTTTCCGCTAAGGATCTGGGCACCGGCAAAGAGCAGCACATCACCATTTCTTCCAGCTCCAACATGAGCAAGGAAGATATCGACAAGGCTGTCCGCGAGGCTGAGCAGTTTGCTGCCGAGGATAAGAAGCGCCGTGAAGAAGTGGACGCCAAGAACGCAGCCGAGAACCTGTGCTACACCGTTGAGAAGCTGATTACCGACAGCGGCGACAAGATGGACGCTGCCGACAAGAGCGATCTGGAAGCCAAGGTCAAGGTTCTGAAGGACGCTGTGGCTGCCAATAACATGGATACCATCAAGAGCGCCAGCGACGACCTGCAGAAGGCGATGTATGCAGTCAGCGAGAAGCTGTATAAGGCAGCTGCTCCGCAGGGCCAGCCCGTTGACCCCACCCAGCAGGCTCCCGGTGCATCTTCCGGCAATGACGGCAACGTATACGATGCAGACTTCAAAGACGTGGACGACAACAAGTAAGTGATACGAGATCCTTAGCAGGGTTTCATTGGGCACGGGGCGGCATTTGCTGCCCCATGCTTTGTGTAAAGAGTTCCCCTGAAAGCCGGTGCAGCCGGAGGTTCGGCGGGGGAAACCCCGCTGTTTGTAAGAAAGGAATGGGCAGAAATGGCTGATAAACGAGATTATTATGAGGTCATGGGGGTTCCCAAGAACGCCTCTGATGATGAAATCAAAAAGGCCTACCGTAAGCTGGCCAAAAAATACCATCCCGACCTGAACCCCGGCGATAAAGAGGCCGAGGCGAAGTTCAAGGAAGTCAACGAAGCCTATGAAGTGCTGTCCGATAAGGATAAACGCGCCCGTTA
The DNA here is from genome assembly GCA_018710915.1 of Candidatus Gallacutalibacter pullistercoris. Taxonomy (GTDB): domain Bacteria; phylum Bacillota; class Clostridia; order Oscillospirales; family Acutalibacteraceae; genus Heritagella_A; species Heritagella_A pullistercoris. The sequence goes on along the minus strand of DVIY01000223.1, from coordinate 12,066 downwards.
TGACCAGTTCGGCCATGCAGGCGTTGACCCGAATTTTGGCGGCGGTGCAGGCGGCGGAAGCCCCTTCACCGGCGGTATGGGCGTGGATTTTGGCGATATTTTCGACAGCTTCTTCGGCGGCGGTTTTGGCGGCGGTGGACGCCGTTCTAATCCAAACGCACCCCGCCGCGGCGGCGATACCGAAGCCGTGGTGACAATTTCCTTTGAGGAAGCCGCCAAGGGATGCAAAAAGGAAGTTACGTACCGGCAGATTGAAACCTGTAAGAGCTGCGGCGGCAGCGGCGCCGCCAAGGGTACCCAGCCCCAGACTTGCCCGCAGTGCGGCGGTACCGGCCAGGTGCGCATCAGCCAGCGGACCCCCTTCGGCGTGGTGCAGACCTCCCGCGGGTGCGACCGCTGCCACGGTACCGGCAAGGTAATTGAAACCCCTTGCAAAGATTGTAACGGCACCGGGCGCATCCGCCGCCAGAAGACGGTGGAAGTCACCATTCCCGCCGGTATCGACGACGAGCAGGTGCTGAATATCCCCGGCCATGGCGATGCAGGCCGCAACGGCGGCCCCAACGGCGACCTGCATGTTTATGTGACGGTACGCCCGCACCCGCTGTTTGAACGCCGCGGAAACGATGTCTGGTGCGAGATGCCCATCACCTTTACACAGGCAGCCCTGGGCGCAGAGGTCACGGTACCTACGCTGGACGGCAAAGTCAGCTATCAGGTGCACGAGGGCACCCAGCCTGGAGATGTGTTCAAGCTCAAAGGCAAGGGCATCCCGGTATTGGGCGGCAGAGGCCGCGGTGACCAGTATGTCCGCGTAACCGTCGAGGTCCCCCGCAACCTGAGCCAGAAGCAGAAAGAGATCCTCAGGGAATTCGACAAGGGCGTTGAGGAAAAAAGCTATCAGAAACGCAAGAACTTCTTTGAAAAGCTGAAGGATGCTTTTGACGAGAAAAAGTAAATAAAAATATCCAGGCCCGCAAGCCGGTAAAAACCGGTTTGCGGGCTTTTTGAATTTCATAAAATTTCTTAAAATTTTTTAAGAATTCAGGAAGGATGCCTTCATAAATATCCAGTATAATATTCCTATCTTATGGAAAAAGGAGGCGTGTGCCGTGAAAGGCAGGATTCTGGTGGCAGAAGATGACTTTGATATTGCCAACCTGATACGGATGTATCTGGAAAACAGCGGTTACAGCATATGCATTGCAGAAAACGGCGAAAGGGCCCTGGAAATTCTGGAACAGGCCCCGGTTGACCTGGCTATCCTGGACGTTATGATGCCCAAAATGGATGGGATTGAGCTGACCCGCCATATCCGTCGGCAAAGCAACATTCCACTGATTATCCTCTCTGCCAAAGGGAAGGAAGAAGACCGTGTGCGCGGGCTCGAGACAGGCGCAGACGTGTATATGACCAAGCCGTTCCTGCCCGGTGAACTGGTTGCTCAGGTACAGGCCAGCCTGCGGCGTGCCCGCAGCGTTTTGCAGGAAGAGGCTCCGGGCCCACGCGGAGTCCATGCCGGCGCATTGCGTATGGATCTGGAAAGCCTGACGCTGACCAAAAACGGCATGATAGTGCCTCTTACCTCCACCGAGCTGAAAATCCTGCTGAAGCTGATGAGCTCTCCCGGACGGGTTTTTACCAAGGCACAGCTGTATGGATGCATCAACGGGGAAGCTTTGCGCAGCGACGACAACACCGTGATGGTGCATATCTCCAACCTGCGCGAAAAAATTGAGGACGACCCCCGAAAACCGGTCTATATCCGCACCATTCGGGGAATAGGGTATAAATTTGATGGACAGGAAAAAAATTAAACGGCAGCGCACCACCCTCTCGGTGATTTTTCTGAAATGGCTGTGCCTTTTTTCGATTACCGTCCTGCTGATTTTTATTGGAATTTATTGGGCTTTGACCGTCTGGCTCACACAGCTGCTGCAAAAGCCAAGCCTTGCCGGTTTTCTCGACAGCTACCGTCAGCCGCTGTTTGCGCAGGAATACACCAGAATTTCCAGGCATGATTTGCAGGGATGTGAATTTGTCGTTTTGGACGAAGATGACAGCCCCCTGTATGCCAGCAGCCCTGCTGTCAAAGTCAATTTCAGCCCTATTGAACTGCAATGTATTCAGGAATACCCTGCACGCCGGCATTATTCGGTTTCCCTTATGCAAAAGGGGAAAGGATCTTACCTTATCACCGAAAGCTTCCGTTCAAACGGGGTAGATATGATTGACAAATACTGTGTACTGGATGAAAATTTCCGCGTGGTAAGCGGTACGCTGTTCCCAAAAGATACGGTGCTTTCAAAAACCGAATTCCAGTTTATCAACGGCGAGTATAACCAGAAATATAATGTTGTAAAGTATGCGTATGAAGATGATTCCGGCGAAAAGCGGACGCTGGTTTTCTATTCCCCGCGCCGTTCACTGCAGAGGGATGAAATCAGTGTGGAACGGTGGAACCAGATCTGGTATTTGCTGATTCCCCTGTTTTTACTGGTCCTCGCCATATTCGGTTTTTTAATCAGCCGGGAAATTAAACGTTACCTCCAGCCGCTGAATGCCGCGCTGCTGGGAATCCCCAGCGGGCAGCCGGCCGACCTGCAAAATTACCGGGGCCCTCGTGAATTCGTGGAGATTGCGCGCAATTTTGACCGCGTTACAGAACAGCTGGAAGAAAGCGAACGGCAAAAAAAGGAACTCGATTCCCAGCGGCGTCAAATGCTGATGGACATTTCTCACGATTTAAAAACCCCTATCACCGTGATTCAGGGATACGCCAAAGCAATCTGTGATGAAATCATTCCCCATGAGTCGGTCCCACATTATGCAGAGCTGATTTATCATAAAGCGACTGCTGTTTCCGAGCTGACCGCAGCTTTCCTGGAATACAGCACGATTACCCATCCGGGCTTCGGGCTGGAAACCGCGCGCTGCGACCTGTGCGAATATCTGAAAGAATATTTCGGCGAAAAGTACGAAGAACTGGAAGAAAAGGGGTTTTCCCTCACGGCAGAGCTTCCCGATGAGCCCATTTTCTGCGAACTGGATATCCCAAAATTCCGGCGGATTCTCGAGAATATCGTCAACAATTCCATGCGCTATAATCCGCACGGCACAGAGATTTTCTGCGGCTTGCAGGTGCAAGAGCAATTCGCACTGCTCACTTTGGGTGATAAGGGGATCGGGATTCCCCCGGAAATATGCGATACCCTTTTTGACGCGTTTGTCACCGGCGACCGTTCCCGCGGGCCGGGCGGCGGCCATGGGTTGGGCATGGCAATTGTCAAAAACCTGACCGAAGCGCACGGCGGCACCGTAGAACTGGTATGCAAGCCGGAAAACGGGCTGAAAGCGGAATTCCGGCTGCTTTTCCCGCTGGCATCAGGCAGTCCCTGAACCGGGAAGATATGCTGAAATATACTTTATTTTCTGCAAATATAACTTTTAAGATATTTTTGGTTACAAATATTTTCAAAATGATGACAATTATGATACCATTAGATATCTTTAGATATCTTTAGGTTCGGCAAAAATCTCATTCACAAAGCTTCTGTATACTCATATCCGGCGAGGGGAATATCCCCCTTTGCCGGATACTTTTTTGTGCGAAACAGTTTCCGCACGGAAAGGATGATACCATGTTCCCCACCACCAATGTCCTGCAATACCTTGAACGCTCTGCCGCTGCTTTCCCCAGCAAAATTGCTGTGGCAGATGAATCGGCAGCATGCAGCTATGAGCAGCTGCTGTGCGACGCCCGTAAAATCGGGAGCGGGCTTTGCAAAGAGTTTTCCGCCTGTTCACCCGTACCCGTTTTTATGGAAAAATCTGTCGAAACATTAAAGCTGTTTTTCGGCGCCGTTTATGCCGGCTGCTTTTATGTTCTTGTTAACCCGGAATTCCCTGCACCGCGCGTGCAGGCCATTCTGGAAACGCTGGAAACCCATAGGCTGGTAACGACCCGCTCTTTTGCCGAAAAGCTCCCTTCCCTGGATGGGCTTGATGTCCTGTTGCTGGAAGACCTGCTGCAAACGCCGGAAGACGCCGCTGCCCTCGGCAAAATCCGGGCACAGGCGCTGGAGACTGACCCGCTGTATGCCAACTTTACCTCCGGTTCTACCGGTACGCCGAAGGGCGTGGCTGTCTGCCATCGCTCGGTGATTGATTTTATTGAGCATTTCACTGAGCTTTTCTCGATTACCGGCGAAGACGTCATTGGAAACCAGGCTCCCTTTGACTTTGACGTCTCGGTAAAGGACATCTATTCCGCCATGAAGGCCGGTGCACGGCTCGAAATTGTTCCAAAAGCGCTGTTCTCACAGCCCGCCAAGCTGCTGGACCACCTGTGCGACCGGAAAATCACCACCATGATTTGGGCCGTTTCTGCGCTGTGCCTGGTCACCACCTTCCACGGCCTGGAGTACAAGGTGCCCGAATCTGTCAACAAGGTGCTGTTCAGCGGCGAAGCGATGCCGATGAAACACTTGAAGCAGTGGATGAAGCACCTGCCGGAATCACGGTTCATCAACCTGTACGGCCCCACAGAAATCACCTGCAACTGCACCTGGCACGAGGTGGAGCGCGGCCGCGAATACCCGGACGGCCTGCCAATTGGCCGCAGCTTCCCCAACGAACGCGTCTTCCTGCTCGACGAAGACGACCATCTGGTCACAGAGCCGGGTGTGCACGGCGAAATCTGTGTTTGCGGCACAGCGCTGGCGCTGGGATATTACAACAACCCCGCCCAGACCGGAAGCCGCTTTGTACAGAACCCGCTGGCAGCCGCTTATCCGCAGCGCATGTACCGCACCGGGGACCTGGGCTGGTACAACGAGCAGGGCGAGCTGTTCTTCGCCGGACGAAAGGACTTCCAGATCAAATATATGGGACACCGTATTGAGCTGGAAGAAATCGAACGGGCTCTCTCGGGGGTAGAGGGAGTAGAACGCGCCTGTTGTGTCTTTGATGAGAAAAAAGGCCGTCTGACCGCTTATTATGTTGGAGAAATGGAAGGAAAAGACATCCGTCATGCGCTTTCCGCAACGCTGCCGGTGTTTATGCTTCCGGGTACCTATGTAAAGCTGCCCGAAATGCCTCTGAACAAGAATGGAAAGATTGACCGAAAAAGCCTGCACCGCTGAACCGCCGTGCAGAAAAACAGGAGGTGTGTGATGGAACACAGAACGTTACAGGAGGCGGCATCCCGATTCGGTACGCCTGCCTATGTGTTCGACCTGGACAAGCTGTCCCACCGCATGGAAACGCTGCGCGGGCTGCTGGGCAGCCGTCCCGAACTCTGCTTTGCCATGAAGGCAAACCCATTCCTCACCGGTGCGCTGCGCGAATTGGCCGACCGGTTTGAGGTCTGTTCGCCCGGTGAATACGATATTTGCCGAAGCTTGCAGATTCCCCAAGAAAAGCTGGTGATCTCCGGCGTCAACAAGTCACCGGAAGACACTGCCCGTATGATGGATGACTGCCCGAACATGGGCCGGTACACGGCAGAATCCCCCGCACAGTGGGAGCTGCTGCACCGCTGTGCCAAAGAACGCGGCCGCAAGGTTCCGGTGCTGCTGCGCCTTACCAGCGGCAACCAGTTTGGCATGGAAGAAAGCGACATCCGCCGTATTGTCTCCATGCGGGAAGAATACCCCTTTTTGGAGATTGCCGGGCTCCAGCAGTATTCCGGCACCCAGAAGCACTCTGCGAAACGGCTCCAGCGCCAGCTGGACCGGCTGGATGAATTGATTGCCAGCCTGCGGGAAGAATTCGGGTTTGTAACGCAGGAGCTGGAATACGGCCCCGGCCTGCCCGTATTTTATTTTCAGGATGACGAGGCCTTTGACGAAGATGCTTTTCTGAAAGAATTTGGCGCCATGCTGGACGCAATGGCCTTTGACGGGCAGATTACGCTGGAACTGGGACGCTCCATTGCAGCAGACTGCGGCTATTACCTCACGGCAGCCGCAGACTGCAAGACCAACAAGGGCCAGAATTATGTGATTCTGGACGGCGGCCTGCACCAGATGAATTATTACGGCCAGAGTATGGCCATGAAGATGCCCACCGTTTACCGGCTGGAAGAGCGCGACGGGGAAGAAATGCCCTGGAACCTGTGCGGTTCGCTGTGCACCGTCAATGACATTCTGGTCAAGCAGCTGCCGGTGGCAGATTTGCAGCCCGGCGATGTATTTGTCTTTGAAAAGGCCGGTGCTTATTCCGTGACAGAGGGCATGGCGCTGTTTTTAAGCCGTGACCTGCCGGCTGTACTTGCGTGGAGTGAAAAGGACGGCTTTCGCGTCCTGCGGGAGAGACAATCGGTCAGCCCGCTGAACACTGCGCACACTTTTTTGAAAAAGGATTACGATAAATAAAGCTCATTACAGAGCGATTTACAAAAAAGAAAGAGGTACTTTATCATGGAAAAACTGTTGGAAATTTTGAGAGAAATTCAGCCTGACGCCGATTATGAGACCTGCACCACACTGGTGACCGACAACTATCTGGACTCCCTGGCCATTTTGTCTTTGGTAGCAGAACTGGAAGAAGAATTTGACATCGAAATCCCCACTGTGGAAATCGTGCCCGCCAACTTCAATTCCGCTCAGAGCATGTGGGAGATGATTCAGCGTTTGGAGGAAGAATAAATGACGTACCAGGAGCCGATTTTTCTGCTGGTCTTTCTGCCGGCAGTGCTGCTGGTATATCACCTGATGCCGCAGAAGCACCGGTGGAAAGTGCTTCTGGCAGCCAGCTATGTTTTTTTCTGGAGCATCAGCGGGAAAATGCTGATTTTCCTGCTGTTGTCCACCTTTTCCATCCACCACTTCGGCCTGTGGATTGACACTATTCGACAGGATGAAGATGCGGTGATTAAAGCCGCTGAAAAACCCGAACGCAAAGCGCTCCGTGAAAAGAAGAAGCACCGCATGCGCCGGGTCCTGGCACTGGGGATTGTCCTGCATATAGGGCTTTTGCTGTGCCTGAAGTACATCAACTTTTTCGGCACCAATGTCAACCTGCTGCTCGGCGCATTGGGCGGGCCCGGGCTGTTCCCCACCTTCCAGTGGGTGCTGCCCATCGGTATCTCCTTCTATACCATGCAGGCTGTTTCTTACCTGGTAGATGTGTACCGGGGGACCGCCCCGGCTGACCGCAGCCTGGGCAGGCTGGCTTTGTATATGGGCTTCTTCCCGCAGCTGATGGAAGGCCCCATCTGCCGCTACTCCCAGACCGCCGAAGCATTGTATGAGGGCAGGCCCATCCTGTATGCCAACCTCACCTCCGGTATACAGCGCATCCTGTACGGCCTGTTCAAAAAAATGGTGATTGCCGACCGCCTCAATCTGGGCGTCAACACCATCTTCGACAAATACCCCATGCACGGCGGCGGCGTCATCTTTTTGGGTATGCTCGCCTACACCTGCCAGCTGTATATGGATTTCTCCGGCATCATGGATGTGGTGATGGGCATGGGCGAAATTTTCGGCATCAAACTGCCGGAAAACTTCCGCCGCCCGTTCTTCTCCAAGAGTATTTCGGAGTTCTGGACCCGGTGGCATATCACGCTGGGCGCGTGGTTCCGCGACTATATCTATTATCCGCTGTCCCTTTCCGGCCCGCTGAAAAAGCTGACCACCAACGGCAGGAAGCATCTGGGCAACCACTTTGGCCCCCTGATGGCCGGCAGCATCGCACTGTTCTGCGTGTGGTTCTCCAACGGCCTGTGGCATGGCGCTGCGTGGAGTTACCTGTTCTTTGGCATGTATCATTTTGTCCTGATCCTGCTGGCAAACCTGACCGAGCCCTTTACCCGCAAAGTACTGGAATGGCTGCATATTCCCCGGGAAAGCTTTGGCTACCGGGTGTTCCGCATTGTGCGCACCAGCCTGCTGGTATGCGTGGGCGAGCTGTTCTTCCGGGCCAACGGCCTGCGGGCAGGCGTGCGCATGTTCCGCACGATGGTGACCGATTTTTCGATTCCCACGCTCAAGGAATTACAGCTGGGGCTTGACCGTTTTGATGTACTGATTGTTGTCGTGGCAGTGCTTGTCGTATTCATTATCAGTATTTTGCAGGAAAAAGAAATCCCCCTGCGGCAAACCGTCTCAAAAACCCCGGTAGTGGTGCGTTGGGCTGTCTATTATGCCGCGATTCTGGCAATTATATTTTTCGGCGCATACGGTGTGGGATATGTTCCCGTCGAGCCCATGTATGCAGGATTTTAGGAGGTAGCCGCTGTGAGAAAATGTAAGAACCTTCTGTGCAGCCTGCTTTTCCTGACAATTCTGGTCGGGCTGCTGGCAGCAGGGTCCCATCTGGTAAAACCCAAAAACAACGAAAAAGAGAGCGGGATGCACAACGCCCGTGCAACCGGTTTCCTGACTGAACGAGAAAACTCACTGGATTATGTGGTCATTGGGGACAGTGAAACCTATTCCTCCATGAGCCCCATGCAGCTTTGGCAGGATTACGGATATACCGGATATATCTGCGGTACCCCTGCCCAGCATATTGAGGACACGCTGGGGTATTTACAGGAATTCTGTGAGGTGCAGAATCCCAAGCTGGTTATCTTTGAAGCCAATGCCCTGTACCGCTCCTCCGGTATCCAGAAAGACGTTTCCCGGATCCTCTCCCGTTCCCTCGAAAAAACTCTGCCTATCTTTGAATATCATGACCGCTGGAAGAGCCTCTCAGCCTCGGACATCGGACATGTAAATTATACCTGGAGAAACTATCTCAAGGGCTTTGTGCCCACCTGGAAATCAAAACCCTGGACCGGCGAAAGCGCTTACATGAAAAAAACCGACAAGGTACGCGACATCCAGCAAATCAACCAGTATTACTTTGGCCAGATTGCCTCTTTTTGCAAGGAAAGGAATATCCCGCTGCTGATTGTCAATGTCCCCGCGCCGGTAAACTGGAATTATCAGAAACATAACGGGGTCAAACAGCTTGCAAAATCGTATGACGTGCCTTATTATGATATGAACCTGCGCTCGGAAAAAATGAATATTGACTGGAACGGGGATTCCCGTGACGGGGGCGACCATATGAATGTATATGGGGCGCAAAAAGTAACTCATTTCCTCGGGAAATACCTGCACAAAAATTATGATCTTCCCGATCATCGTGACGACCCCGCCTACAGCAGCTGGAATGAAGACCTTGAAAAATATCAGGTTACTGTTGCCGGCAAAATGTCCGGCAACAGCTGAAAACAGCCTGCGGTGTATGCCGCAGGCTGTTTTCATACCAGTTCGCTGCCGGGGTAGTACCATGCCAGGATTTCCTGGTAGTCTGCGCCGTTTTGCGCCATATACTGTGCGCCATTCTGGCTCATGCCCACGTTGTGGCCCCAGCCGCGCACCGTAAACAGGAATTTCCCCTTCTCAATTTCAAAGGTAAAGTTAGCCGACCGAAGCCCAAATGCATTGCGGAGCTCTGTCCCGGTCACTTGGGTATTTCCCACCATCCCAGAACGCACTGTCCCGCTGCCGGTACGCTCGAGTTTTGCCATCCAGGCGTCCGGGTCATTCCCCAGTTCTTCCTCTGGGCAAAGCCTGGCAAGCGCTTCTTTTACTTCATTTACCGTCATCTCTGCCTGCGAAAGATACCCATCTGCAAAAATATCCCCCGGGCTGGCAGCAGGCTGCAAACAGGCGTCGTCCCCGCCCCAAATATCCCCGCCGGCGTCTGTATTCCCGGAAGAAATGGCAAAATAGGTCGTGCACACCAGCTCCCCGTCCTTTTGCAGCGTCTTGCCCCGCACGGCTTTTTCGGCCTTTTCCAGCACCGCTTCATATTCTTCAAATTTGTCGCCCCAGCGCTCTTTGCGCAATTCTTCCGGCAGATACACCAGCGCATTTTGGGTGTCACAGGAAAAATCCGCTCCTTCACCGCCCGATTCACGGTTCTGTTCCCGCAGTCGGCTGTAGTAGGTGTACAGCGCCACGCCCTGCGCTTCCAGTGCAGCAGGCTCCCAGGTGGGCGGCACTTCTGCTGCAATCCCGCCGCGTACAAATTCTTCGTCCGAAACCTCCAATATGGTTCCATCCGCATCTTCCAGCCGGAAACCTTCTGCACCGATTTTTTGTGCCTTATTTTGAGACGGTTTTTTCCCCTCGGTGCTCCAAACGGCCAGCAGCGGCACCGCAGCAGCAGCCAGATATCCCAGTATGAGCACGGCAAGAAAGATTCGAATTCCCTTCCTTTTCATGGGCTTTTCTCCTTTCAACATGGTATAAAACATCTTTTACAGCAAGATTATAAATCCTGAATTTCGTATTCTTTGAGTCAAAAGCGAAATACAGCTGCTTTCCCACCTGTTTTTGCAAGTTTCTGCAATATAAAATTCATTTTCAGGCAAATCCAGACACTCTTTCTATTGACTTTGCTTCTGGCCTGATATACAATAAATTTTATATCGGGAAAACCGGCCCTCAGAAAATACAGGAGAGGTTGTGGAGAGATGAATACAGAGGAAAAGAATTGCATGTTCAAACAGGAAACGATACCCGGAAAGAGACACTCCTCACTGCAAAGTTTATGTGAGGAATACCGTGCGCATAACCGGATTCCCAGCGAATTTTTCGACAGATACCGCGTGAAACGCGGACTGCGCAATTCCGATGGTACCGGCGTGGTGGCAGGTTTGACCAACATCAGCAACGTACACGGCTATATCATCGAAGATGAAGACAAGGTGCCCGATGAAGGCAAGCTGATCTACCGCGGCATTGATCTGCGCGAACTGGTAGACGGCTGTCTGGCAGACAACCGCTTTGGCTTTGAAGAGGTGGAATGGCTGCTGCTGTTCGGCAAGCTGCCCAACGAAGACCAGCTGGAACATTTCAACCAGATTTTGAGCGACAACCGCGAGCTGCCGGGCTATTTTGCAGAAGATATGATTATTAAAGCGCCCTCGCCCAACATCATGAACAAGTTGGCGCGTTCGGTTCTGGCGCTCTATTCTTATGATGAAACCCCGGACGACCCTTCGCTGGAAAACAATATGCGGCAGTCCATTGAGCTGATTGCCCGCATGCCCACCATCATGACCTATGCTTACCAGGTCAAGCGGCGGCACTATGACCGGGAAAGCATGTTTTTCCATCCGCTTCAGCCGCAGCACCACACTGCCGAAGCGATTTTGCACGCCCTGCGCCCTGACAGGCAGTTTACCGACGAAGAAGCCAAGCTGCTGGATCTGTGCATGATGCTGCATGCAGAACACGGCGGCGGCAACAACTCGACTTTTACCAGCCGTGTGCTCTCTTCTTCCGGCACGGATATTTATTCCACCGTTGCAGCTTCCATCGGCTCGCTGAAAGGCCCCAAACATGGCGGCGCCAACCATCGCGTGATGATGATGATGAACGAGCTGATGCAGAATGTGCAGAATTGGGAAAATGAAGACGAAATCGAAGCCTATCTCGAAAAAATCCTGCGCGGCGAAGCCGGAGACGGCTCCGGGCTGATTTATGGCATCGGGCACGCAGTTTACACGCTTTCTGACCCCCGTGCAGTCATCCTGAAAGAAAAAGCCCGCCATCTGGCAGAAGAAAAAGGCATGACCCCGGAATTTGAGCTGTTCAAGCGGGTAGAAAAGCTCGCACCCGGCGCATTTGAGCGCGTCAAGGGCAGCAAAAAGGTCGTTTCCGCCAATGTAGACTTTTATTCCGGCCTGATTTATCAGATGCTGGGGATTCCGGAGGATCTGTTTACCCCCATGTTTGCCGTTTCGAGAATTGGCGGCTGGTGCGCACACCGTATGGAAGAAATGTTTACCGGCGGCCGGATTATCCGTCCTGCTTATCGTTCGCTGACAAAATTCCAGCCGTATCAGAAGCTCTCTGAACGCTGAGAATCTTCAGAATCTATTACTTTTATAAAAACCAGAGGCCCGGAGCTTTTGCTCCGGGCCTCTGTGTGTCGATAAACCCAGCTGACTGAAAAAGTTGCACAAAACAGTTCGCGTCGGAAGCACTGCAAAATCGCAGAAGCTACCCCGCGGCGCAAAAGTTTTCGTCCACATTTTTCAAAAGGTGGTGGGTGTCC
>DVIY01000222.1 GCA_018710915.1 Candidatus Gallacutalibacter pullistercoris | reverse complement strand
GGACAAAGCTTCTTCGTTATTACCCTCTATTTTCGAAGCCCCATATCCAGCACAGCGGTTTATACAGACACAACTAGAAAAAAGGGATTTCCCATTTTCCGAAAAATCCCTTTTGTTTCTTTATAATGCTCTTATTTTTTGTCAAAGAATGCTTTAAATGCCCTATAGGCCATATAAACATCCAGCTTTGCAACGACCTCGAAGGGCGCGTGCATGGAGAGCACCGGGACACCCACGTCCACAACATCCACATTCAGGTTGGCGATATACTGTGCAACGGTTCCGCCGCCGCCCAAGTCTACACGGCCCAGTTCGCCGGTCTGCCACAACACATTGGCATCATCCAGCAGGTCGCGAACCTGACCCATAAACTCTGCGGAAGCATCGGAAGTACCACCCTTGCCGCGGGAACCGGTATACTTAATGACACCGACACCCTTGTTCAGGTAGCAGGAGTTGTTTGCCTCATAAGCAGAAGCATAGGTGGGGTCGTAAGCAGCTGCCACGTCTGCGGACAGGCAGGTGGATTTGGACAGCACATCATGGCCGTCAACGCCATCCTGCTTGGCCAGCGCATGGATAAAGTAACGCATATAGGAGGAGTTCAGGCCGGTGTTGCCATCGCTGCCGGTTTCTTCCTTATCGGTCAGCACGGTAATCACAGTCTGCTCCGGAATCTCGCAGCAGTTCAATGCTGCCTGCAATGCCGGGTAAGCGCATACGCGGTCATCATGGCCATAAGCGCCGATCATGCTGCGATCCAGACCCACATCCACAGCCTTGTGAGCGGGCACAAACTCGATTTCAGCGGTAATCAGATCCTGCTCCACAATGCCGTACTTCTCATTGAGAAGCTTCATCACATTGAGCTTGAACAGATTGTCACCCTTCTCAGAACGGATCGGACGGCTGCCAAACAGGATGTTCAAATCCTCGCCCTCAATAGCCTTGCCCAGAGTCTTGGTGGACTGCTCCTGTGCCAGGTGGGGCAGCAGGTCAGTGATGCAGAACTGAGGATCACCAGGTTCCTCACCGATGCAGACGTCGATTTTCTCGCCGTCGCGACGAATGATGCGGCCATGCATAGCCAGAGGAGTGGCTACCCACTGATACTTTTTGATACCGCCATAGTAATGGGTCTTGAGCATAGCGAAGTCGGTGGTTTCATACAGGGGAACGGGCTTCAGGTCGATGCGGGGGCAGTCAATGTGAGCGGCAGCAATACGCACACCTTCACGGCTTCCCTTTTCGCCGATGACTGCCAGCATCACAGACTTGCCGCGGTTGTTGACATATACTTTGTCACCAGGCTTATAGGAAGCAGCGGAATCATAAGGAACAAAGCCCTTCTCTTCTGCCCGGCGAATCGCTTCAGCGGTAGCTTCCCGCTCAGTCTTGCCGTTGTCCAGGAACTTTTTGTAGTCCTCACAGAATGCATCGGCCTTAGCGATCTCCTCGTCGTCTACACGGAAAAATCCGTTTTTCTTGTCCAGCAGCAGCTCTTTTGCCAAAGCCTCTGCATCAATGGTTTTGTTTTCCATTGGTTTATACCTCCTTGCAATCAATCAATCTATAATAAAATGTAAAACCTGTATTTATACTTATTCCTTTTCTATAATTCCCCATATGGCAACCGCCAAGCCGGCTATCGCTACCAGAATAAAAGTACAGAAAAAGGGGAACAAACCATACTTTGACAGATTCCAGAAAGAAGAGAACTCCCCGTTGATTGTCCATTCATTCGCCATAGAACCTGACAAAAGAAGCGCTGTAGAAATAAGCCCAGCTAAAAACATTGCGGAACCCAAAATCACCTTTTTCATGACTATCCCCTTTTCTCTAAAAGTTCTTTATGACTGCACCAGTTCCTGGGCGTATAGTCGAAGATACATATCACGGTTTGCAATTACCCGTTTCAAGTATTCCTGTGTTTCTCCAAAGGGAATCACATTCAGCGTTGTACCGTCAGAAGAATACTCCGGGTTTTCCAGCCAGGAAGTGACATTCCCCATGCCGGCATTGTAAGCGCAAATCGCGGTAGACTCATTGTCATAATGGGAAATCAGCAGGGAAAGCAGTTCACATCCAAAACGGATATTTACTTCCGGGTCAAACAAGTCTTCCGCAGTCAAATGCTCACTGTCTGGAATCATCGTCTGCACCCATTCGAAGGTTTGCGGTGTCATTTGCATCAGCCCCCGGGCATTCGCGTGGGAAACCGCATTGGGGTCAAACCCGCTTTCTGCCCGGATCACCCCATATACCAGAGCCGGATTGAGGCCGTTTTTCTCAGCCTCTGTCATGACAATTTCATAATAGGGCAGCGGATACACCTTCTTTAAAAGTGCATCCTTTGAAAAATACAGACATAACACGGCAATCGCCAAAAATGCCACGATTCCCAGAAAAATTCGGCCTTTTTTTCTTTTGCGTCTGGTTTTGGTCAAAATGTTCCCTCCGATAACGCGGCGAGATATGCGCACAATTCGCTGCGCAGTGTCTCTTCATCCAGCCTGCCGGAAACCACCTTTCCGGCCCGCTCTTCATACCAGCTTTCCGGGTGCTGGGCTGCCATTCTGGCACGAGCCAGCTCCTCAGAAATATTGTCCCGCTTCATAATGCGCTGCAGCCGCTTTTCAAAGGGAACCGTCACTGCCATGATTTCATCGCAAAGGGCATCCACTCCGGCTTCAAACAGCAGCGGCGCATCAATCACAACAAACGCTTTTCCATTCTCCAAGGCTTCCTGTACCTGTGCTTTTGTCTCCTGCATAATCCATGGATGGGTCAGCTCATTGAGCTTTTGGGTCTTTTCTGGAGAAGCAAAAGCACGGGATGCCAGCAGCTTCCGGTCTAACACATCATTTTGCAGGATATCTGCACCAAACTCCTGCACCAGCGCTTGCAGACAGGGAACACAGTCCGTTGTAACCTGCCGGGCAATCTGGTCACAGTCCACCACGGCACATCCGAGAGCCGCCAGTTCTTTGGCAACGCTGGATTTTCCCGCACCGGTAGGGCCGGTCAGCCCGATGACAAACCCTTTAGTCAACATGAAGCACCTCGAATCCTGCCGCCCGGATCAGGCGGTTGTACACAGCAAGGCCCACGCCCTTCGGTTCCGGGCAGCGGGCATAAACGGTCTTTGCACCCAGTTCATCCAGTTTGCGCAGCGCTTCGAAAACTTCCCTTGCCTGTTCGTCATAGTCCTCTTCACCGCCATAGCACACAGCGGGAACCTCTAAGCGGGTTTCCTCTCCATTATAGCACATAGCCGCAACCCCTGCATCCTTATGGCCGTTTACATAGGCACAATAGGATTCATAAGGGCCGTCTATAATAATTACGTTGGCTTTCGGCGCATAATGCTTATATTTCATACCGGGAGAAGCGGGATGTTCTCCTGCTTTTAATGGATTCAGCACTGCCTCATCCATCTCTACTTCTCCCAGCACCTGGCGAAGCTGTTCCAGTGTAATTCCACCGGGACGCAGCAGACGGGGCGGCTGTGTCGCCAATGTTACTACTGTGGATTCCACACCCACCTGGCAGGAACCGCCATCCAGCACCGCTTCAATACGGCCATCCATATCTTCCAGCATTACGCCGGCAGTCGTGGGGCTGGGCCTTCCCGAAATATTCCCGGAAGGGGCTGCCAATGGCGTCCCCGCCGCATCAATCACCGCACGTGCTGCCGGATGGGCCGGAAAACGCACTGCCACGGTTCCCAGCCCGGCACTCACTTCATCCGGAATACAGTCCGATTTGGGCAGAATGATCGTCATAGGGCCGGGCCAATAGGCTTCTGCAAGTTTTCTGGCGCTCTCGGGAATCTCACGCACCAGCTTTTT
This sequence comes from Candidatus Gallacutalibacter pullistercoris, assembly GCA_018710915.1. GTDB lineage: Bacteria > Bacillota > Clostridia > Oscillospirales > Acutalibacteraceae > Heritagella_A > Heritagella_A pullistercoris. Next base: position 4,288 of record DVIY01000222.1, on the reverse strand, counting down.
CCACTGGCTGATATCTGAAATATGGACAATCAGCGGATTATCCATGGGACGGCCTTTGGCCTTAAAGATTTTCGCCACGGCTTCTCCATTTAAAGCATCAGCAGCCAGACCATATACAGTTTCGGTGGGAATTCCCACCAGACCGCCCTGCCGCAGGATTTCTCCGGCACGGACGATATCGGCGGGATTATCCGCCTGTAATCTGATTGTTTTCATGCTGTTAACTTCCTTTTTATTTTCCAAAACAACGACTATTCTTCTTCGGTGCTTTCACGCAGTTGTTCCGCTCGGTCAGCAGTAATCAGCGGGTCGATCACCTGATCCAAATCCCCATTCAGAAGATCGTCCAGGCGGTACAGGGTCAGGCCGATACGATGGTCTGTAATACGGCCCTGGGGATAATTATAGGTACGGATACGCTCAGAGCGGTCGCCGGTACCCACTTGGCTTTTCCGCTGGGCTGCCACTTCCGCATCCTGTTTCTGCTGCTCCTGCTCATACAGACGGGAACGCAGCACTTTCATAGCTTTATCCTTATTCTTATACTGGCTCCGCTCGTCCTGACATTCCACCACCATGCCGGTCGGCAGGTGCGTAATGCGGATGGCGGAAGAAGTTTTGTTGATATGCTGGCCGCCAGCGCCGCTGGAACGGAAAGTATCAATCTGCAAATCTTTTGGATTAATTTCAATCTCCACATCATCCACTTCCGGCAAAACCGCTACGGTGGCGGTGCTGGTGTGGATGCGCCCCTGTGTTTCTGTTTCGGGTACACGCTGTACACGGTGAACGCCGCTCTCATACTTCAGGCGGGAATAAGCGCCTTCGCCGTGAATCATAAAGCTGATTTCTTTGAATCCACCCAGCTCGGTCTCATTCACATTCAAAAGCTCCGTCTGCCAGCGGCGGGATTCTGCATACATGGAATACATCCGATACAGTACCGCCGAAAACAGCGCCGCTTCCTCTCCCCCGGCTCCGCCGCGAATCTCTACAATCACGCTGCGTTCGTCGTTGGGGTCTTTGGGTAAAAGCAGCAGCTTTAATTCTTCCGTAAAAATTTCAATATCAGAACGTGCCTGCGACAGTTCTTCCTGTGCCAGCTCGTGGAGCTCTTTATCATTTTCCGAGAGCATTTCCAGGGCGTCGGCTTCCTGCTGCAGTGCCCCCCGATACTGCCGGTATTTTTCGACAATCGGGGTGATACTGCTGCTCTCTTTCAGCAAGCTGGTATACTGTGCCGTATCTGCCAGCACAGAGGGGTCACAAAGCTTCTGGTTAATCTCTTCCAGCCGCTTACAAAAAACATCGAGTTTTTCAAACATAATAAATTCCTTTCCGCAAATATCATTGAATCAGCTTTGCGGAAACGCTACAATTCCTCGGGTTTTTCTTCGCGGAGTATTTTCTTGATATTCTTTTCGCATTTCAGCCGGGGCACCATGACCTCATGGCCGCAGCCCGTACAGCGAATTTTAAAATCCATCCCGGAGCGCAGAACCAGAAAGGTCTTGCTGCCGCAGGGGTGGCTTTTTTTCATTTGCAGAATATCTCCCGGACGTACATCCATCCGGCCCGCCTCCTTTCATCATATGGAATCGAGGTTATTATATCACCTTTCGATTCCAAGGGCAACCATTGCGGATGTTCTTATTCTATCCAAATCAATCGTGCCTTTCTCTTTTACATAAAAAACCGGGCAAAAGCCGTTTCAAGAGAACTTGTGAACTCTCCGGTTTTAAACAGCCTTTTGCCCGGTTGTGGGAAATTTAAAAATATTGAAAATACAGTTTATGAAGCCATCAGCCGTTGAGCTGCTTCAAAATCTCCTCCAGCTTTTCGTCAGAAACGGCGCCATTGCTGAAGCTGACCATGGTACGAAGCGGCATGTCGCGCATCATGGCTTCCATCATATTAGAAGTACCTTCGCCTAGCGATTCGTTCTCGGCATCTTCTGAACTGCCAAATGCAGTCTGGCTCATCATTTCTTTGACGATTGCGGCACCGCGGCCATCTGCCATCAGGTCGCCAAACGTGCTGTTACGATGGAACTTTTTCGGCAGCTGCACCGTGGATTCCACAAAGACTTTCCCGCTCAGCACCAGATCACGGGAAGAACGAGCTGCATAGATGGTAAAGCTGCCGCTTTCCACATGCCAGTCGGAAATTTCCGTATTATAGTAGGCAAATGCACGCTTGTCCAAAGTGAAGGAAACCGTCTTCGTCTCGCCGGGTTCCAGCGCCACTTTTTCAAAGCCCTTCAACTCGCGCAGCGGACGGATTACACTGCTTTCGTCATCCTGTACATACAGCTGGACAATCTCTTTGCCTGCCATACTGCCCGTGTTGGTTACATCCACTGTGACGGTAAGGGTATCGGTATCACAAATACGGTCAGCACTGAAATGGAGGTTGCTGTAGTCAAAGGTAGTATAAGAGAGGCCGTGACCAAACGGGAACAGCACCGGCATCTCTTTCTTATCGTAATAACGGTATCCCACAAAAATACCTTCTCGGTATTCCACGCGGTCGCCTTCGCCCACATAATACAGATAAGACGGGTTATCGCTGAGCTTGAGCGGGAAGGTTTCGGCCAGTTTTCCGCAGGGGTTTGCATCACCGAACAGGACATCTGCGGTAGCAGCGCCAACTGCCTGACCGCCCAGATACACTTCCAGCACTGCCTTTACTTTATCCACCCAGGGCATCTCCACCGGCGAGCCGTTATGAAGCACGACAATAACATTGGGCTGCACCTTGCAGACTTCTTCAATCAGACGATTCTGGCAATCGGGCATCCGCATATGAGTGCGGTCATATCCTTCCGATTCAAAAGCATCCGGCAGACCGGCAAAAATAACCGCCGTTTCCGCATTCTTAGCAGCTTCTACAGCCTGTGCCAGCAGTTTTTCATCCACCTTATCTTCTTTTGTGATATAACCCTGTGCATAAGTAATATTCGCCATACCGGCAGCGGCTTCTACGGCTCCCTCTACCTTAAAGGAATTGATATGGGAGCTGCCGCCGCCCTGGTACCGGGGCTTTTCTGCAAACTGGCCGATAAATGCAACGTTTCCGCCCTTCTTCAAAGGCAGAATCCCGTCATTTTTCAGCAGGACCATACTTTCTCTTGCTGCCATACGGGCAATCTGATGGTCGCGCTCCATATCAAAAAACGTATCCGGCTTGCGGTTCTCCAGATATCGGTACACAATATTCAGGATACGCTCCACAGCTTTATCCAGCACTTCTTCGGACAGAGAGCCGTCTTTCACTGCCTGTATAATTTTGGCATCATTGATTCCGCCGCTTGCGGGCATTTCCAGGTCAAGGCCTGCGATTACGCCCTGTACGCGTTCATTCACTGCGCCCCAGTCACTCATGACATAACCGTCAAACCCCCACTCATCACGGAGGATTTCAGTAAGCAGGCGATGATTTTCGGAAGCATACACGCCGTTAATGCGGTTGTAAGAGCACATAACCGTCCACGGCTTGCCTTCTTTTACAGCACCCTCAAAGCAGGCAAGATAAATTTCACGGAATGTGCGTTCGTCCACCTCGGAACTGGAGGACATGCGCCGGTGTTCCTGGTTGTTCGCCGCAAAATGCTTCAGGCTGGTGCCGACGCCCTTGCTCTGTACGCCCTTAATATGGCTGGCTGCCATTTGGGAGGCAAGGTAGGGGTCTTCTGAAAAATATTCAAAGTTTCTTCCGCAAAGAGGGGAACGCTTGGCATTGGCAGCTGGTCCCAGAATCACAGAAACATCCTCCGCCTGGCACTCATCACCCAGAGCCTGGCCAACCTGAAACAGCAGGTCACGGTCAAACGAGCAGGCTGAGCAGGAACCGGTAGGAAAGCACACAGCCTTGATGCTGTCATTGATGCCAAGGTGATCAGCAGACTGGTCCTGCTTGCGCAGCCCGTGAGGGCCATCGGAAACCATTACCCCCGGAATCCCAAGCCTTTCCACCGCCTTCAGGTGCCAGAAATCCTGACCAGAGCACATGCCGGCTTTTTCTTCCAGTGTCATCTGTGAAACCAATTTCTGAATATCCACACGCAACATTCCTTTCCAAAAAATAAATGACACTTTTATTATACCGGCTTATTTGGTAAAATTCCAGTATAGCTTTGATGTTTTCAAATAAAATTTTGTAGAGCTACAATACATATTGGACAGCAGAGCAAGTAAAAGCAAATAAAAAAGTAGAAGGACAGAGCCTTCATAGGGTATAGTTAAGCTGCGACACCAACAAACCCAAAAAGGAGCTCTGTCCCTCATGA
>DVIY01000221.1 GCA_018710915.1 Candidatus Gallacutalibacter pullistercoris | reverse complement strand
GCAAAAAGAACTGTGAGCTTATATGTGTCATATCAAAATCGCAGGGAATCTCTGGAGGAGTTGAGATAAAAGAGGGGGTCTGCACGTAATTTAATCGTATAAATTCAAGAAAGGACGTGTATTTTTTGCATTTTGTCAATCCGTCCAAAGTTTTGAAAAACGCGCCGGTATTGGGTGAGATCCCGTCAGAAAAAGAGATTCTTCAGCGAACTCTTCGAATTGCCTGGCCGTCCATCGTAGAATCATTCCTGGTCAGCCTGGTGGGGATGATTGACACTATCATGGTGAGCTCACTGGGTTCATATGCCATCGCTGCCGTAGGTTTGACGACCCAGCCTAAATTTATCGGGCTGGCCATTTTTCTCTCGTTGAATGTAGCTGTTTCTGCTATTGTTGCCAGACGCAAAGGGGAAAGAGAGCAGGAAAGCGCCAATCGTGTGCTGACACAATCGATCATCATTACCCTGGCTTTGACGATTGTCATCAGTATTCTGTGCGTGGTTTTTGCCGACCCCATTATCCGCCTTTCCGGTTCTGCAGAAGATACGCACGAGCCGGCCCGTAATTACTTTATGATTATTATGGGCGGTATGGTGTTCAATACACTTTCGATGGTGATTAATGCCGCGCAGCGTGGTGCGGGCAATACCAAAATTGCAATGCGTACCAACCTGGTATCAAACGGTGTCAATATTGTTTTTAACTATCTTTTAATCGGCGGCAATCTTGGGTTTCCAAGGCTCGGCATAGAGGGAGCCGCAATCGCAACGGTTATTGGTACAGTGGTGGCCTGCATCATGAGTATACGTTCCCTGTTTCATGCAGACCGCTTTTTGTCTGTGTGGCATATGAGAAAAAAGATTCGTTTTGACCGCCAGACGATGGGGGCAATTGCCAATATTGGTTCCAGTACATTGGCAGAACAGATCTTCTTGCGTATTGGCTTCTTGACATATGCGATTTTGGTGGCGAATCTGGGCACAACAGCTTTTGCGGCCCATCAGATTGGAATGAATATGATGAGTATATCGTTCTCTTTTGGTGACGGCCTTTCTGTAGCAGCCGTTACGCTGGTCGGCCAGAGCCTGGGAGAAAAAAGGCAGGATATGGCAAAAATCTATGGAAGCGTCTGCCAGCGTATGGGATTGGTGTTCGCCGGAATCCTCTGCCTGATTTTTGTGTTTGGCGGAAGATGGATTTTTTCATGGTTCTCCACAGAAACCCCGATCCTTGATTATGGGCAGATGATTATGAGTATCCTGTCGGTAGTCATTTTCCTGCAAATTTCACAGGTGATATATTCCGGCTGTCTGCGCGGCGCCGGAGATACCCGCTATACGGCTTTGGTATCCCTGATCAGCGTTGCTTTGATTCGTCCTGGTGCAGGATGGCTTTTCTGTTACCCGCTGGCACTGGGGCTTTTTGGCGCGTGGATTGGGCTGGCTTTTGATCAACTGATGCGCTTTATCCTGACCAGGATTCGTTTTCAGCAGGGAAAGTGGACTACATTGAAGATTTAATTCATATATTCTGTGGAGCGCATGCTGGCTTATTTACAAAGCGTTCCATACACTTCGCGATAGATGGTCTGCTTCCATGGTTCAAATTGTTCTTCCGAGATTTCATTCGGCCAGCTCATAATTTGCAGTGGGATGGCGGGTTGATCTGGCTGCATGGAAGGCTGTATGTAAGAAAAAGAATTGAGTTGAAATCCAACACGTTTATAAAATCCAATTCTTCGCTGTGCCATTTCAGTTTCAGGCGGCTCTACTTCTAGCACAACTGGAGTAGAAGATTCTTCTATCCACTTGCGCAGAGCATTTGCGCCGACTCCTTTTCCGCGAGATGCCTCATTGACGGCAAAATGTTCTGCAAAACGGAATTCTCCAAAATCCCACACTGCTAAAAAACCCAGAAAATCTCCGCTTTCCGTTTGTAAAATACGATAGCTGTAGTGTGGGTTTTGCAGTAAAGCATATTGTGCTTCGCGGTTGCGGCGTTCTGTGGGAGGAAATGCCTGCTGCATCAAGTTATATACAGATTCAAAGGCGTTTTCCCGGTCGGTATGCATAACAAACATCACGTATTCTCCTTTGTTGATTACACAGAGTTTTCAATAGGATACTTGATTTTTCCAGGGATGTCAATCTGTGTGAAATAGAGAAAAAAGTGTTTTTTTGAAAATCTGCCTGTTTGTCTGGCGATTATGGTTGTAATCATTGTTTTTTTCGTGTATGATGATATTCAGCGGATTTTGATTTTCAAATTTTTCTTAGGAGGTATTCGCCAAATGCGGAAAAAGGGCTTTTTTCGTTTATTGACAGTATCGGCTGTTCTGGTTTTGCTTGTTTCGCTTTGTTGTTTTACAGTATTGGGAGAAAATGCGTTTCCGGATGTTCGAACGGAAGTGACAGAAGAAACAAGTTCTGAAGAGAACAGTGTTCCGCAGGAGTCTTCTTCACAGATAACTTCCAGCGTTCCTTCTGAATCATCTGTTGTTTCTTCCGAACCTTCTTCAGAAGAATCACTGTCTTCCGAATCTTCAGCTCCTCCAGAGAGCAGTTCTGTAGAATCCTCTTCCCAAACATCTTCTGCCACACCTTCAAGCTCGGAAGA
>DVIY01000220.1 GCA_018710915.1 Candidatus Gallacutalibacter pullistercoris | reverse complement strand
GCTGGTACGTTCTTTATCCAAATAATATCCGTTAAACAATCCCGCAGGCTTTTTGCCAGGAGTACGGATGACAATTTCTCCCACTTCACCAGTGGGAACACTGTGCCCTTCCCGATCTACCAAATCCACGTGATATGCCGGGTTCGGACGGCCGGTAGAGCCGGGCTTTGGAGTAGTACCAATAGGATTAAACAGAACCAGCGTCGTTTCACTCTGACCAAAGCCTTCCATCAGCTTTAGACCTGTAGCTTTATAGAACTGGTTAAACACCTCTGGATTCAACGGTTCGCCTGCAATACAGGCATATTTTAAAGAAGAAAGGTCGTATTTTGACAAATCTTCCTTGATGAAGAACCGGTACATGGTGGGTGGTGCACAGAACGTGGTGATCTGGTATTTGGCAAACAGAGGCAAAATTGCTTCTGCATGGAAACGGTCAAAGTCGCAGACAAAAATACCTGCTTCCATAAACCATTGACCATACAGCTTACCCCACATAGATTTCATCCAGCCGGTATCAGAGATGGTCAAATGCAGGCCATCCGGGACAATATTCTGCCAATATTTGGCGGTGACAATATGTGCAATGGGGTAGGTAAAATCATGGCATACCATTTTGGGCATACCGGTAGTACCGGAGGTAAAATAGATAAGCATGGGGTCCAGCGCACGGGTTTCTGCACGTTTCATACTATCAGAAAATTTACGGTATTCCCCATCGAAGTTCATCCAGTCACGGTATTTACCATGCACACTAATTTTCACTTCTACAGTGGGGCAGTCTGCCATAGCAGAATCTACATGCTCGGTCACACCACCATCGGTAGTACAGATAACTGCCTTGACACCAGCTGCATTACAGCGATAGGCAATATCTTTTTTTGTCAGCTGGTTAGTAGCCGGAATTCCAATGGCGCCCAGCTTATGCAGACCCAAGAGTGCAAACCAGAACTGATAATGACGTTTCAAAATCAGCAGTACGCGGTCGCCACTGCCAATTCCCAACGAAGAAAAATAATTCGCAGCACGGTTGCTCGCTTTTGAAATATCTTCAAAAGTAAAGGTATGCTCTTCACCTGCTTCATTGCACCACAGCATCGCGCGGCGCAGCGGCTCAGCTTGGGCAATAGCGTCTACCACATCATAGGCAAAATTGAAATTTTCGTTATATACCGGCTCAAATCCGACTAACTGCCCATCATAAAAGGTTTCGCGGCAATATTTCTGATGAATGTTCAGCATGATTCCTCTTCCTCCTGGTCTTTGATGACAATGGCAAGAAACTGGCAGGGCTCTCCGCCAGTGGCAATCATACCATGGCCGCGGCCGGAATCATAGAAAATGGCATCGCCTGCTTTTAAGACCTCAGTATGGCTCTCCATCTGCACTTTCAGAGAACCAGAAAGAATGTAATCAAATTCCTGACCTGCATGGGTAGAAAGGGCAATCGGGGCATTTTGCTCTTCTGGAATAAAAGGCGCTGTGACCAGGAATGGCTCTGCGAGTTTATCCTTGAGCCGATAGCCCAGATGCTTATAGGTAAAGCCTTTGCGACGCCGCATATCCAACCCTTCATCCTTCCGAACAATACAATAGAAAGAAAGATGGGGGTTTTGGCCAGTGAGCAGTTCTACGATATCAACACCAAATTTATCAGCGCATTTATACAGGAAGGTAAAATTAAAATCTTTCTTCCCTTCTTCATGTGCCTGATAATCATCCACAGAAACTCCCAGTTCCTCTGCCATTTCTTCCAGTGTGAAATCACAAATTTCGCGCAATTCCCGGATGCGCTGGGAAATTTCAAGTACTCTTGCTTCCATAGGGTTACAGCCCCTTTCGTATGTTGTTTTTTGCAATAACCGATTTTTATCCGGTTTCCTTTTCCTGCTGTGAATGCCTGCTCTCTGCCAAGGGCCGCCTGTGGTGTTGTTTGCCATAGCAGCAAGCAACACCACATACCCGAACTGGCCGACGAAGCATTTCTTCCTGTATGCGAAAAAAGGAAAACAAAAATTTTTACTTCGCGACAATGTTCACCAGCTTGCCGGGAACATAGATTTCTTTCACGATACGCTTGCCATCAATCTCTGCAGCGATCTTTGCGTCAGCCTTGGCCTGTGCAATGGCATCGTCTTTTGAGATATCCGCAGCAACCTGCATACGGGCGCGCAATTTACCGTTGACCTGCACTACGATCTCCACGGTGGCGTCCTTGCACTTGGCTTCATCATATACCGGCCACTGAGCGGCAGAGGCCAAACCATCACCCAATGCGTTTGCTTCCCACACCTCTTCGGTGATGTGAGGGGCAAAGGGGTTCAGCAACAGGGTAAAGATTTTCATCTCTTCTTTGGTGATAGAGCCTTTATCGGCAATCTCATTGAGCAGAGCCATCAGCGCGGCGATTGCGGTGTTAAACTTCAGGCTCTCGATATCCTCAGTAACCTTTTTAATGGTCTTGTGGAAGACCGTCTCCATTTCAGGACGCAGACCACCTTCGATGAGGCTTTCCTGCAAATTCCAATAACGGTCCAGGAAACGGCGGCAGCCGCGCAGGCTGTTGATGTTCCAGGGGGCGGCCTTTTCAAAGTCGCCGATGAACATCTCGTACAAACGCATGGTATCAGCGCCATACTCGTTGACAATATCGTCCGGGTTCACTACGTTGCCGCGGGACTTGCTCATCTTTTCACCATTATCGCCCAGAATCATGCCATGGCTGGTGCGCTTTGCATAGGGCTCAGCAGTGGGCACCACACCGATATCATACAGGAACTTGTGCCAGAAACGGCTGTACAGCAGGTGCAGGGTGGTATGCTCCATACCGCCGTTGTACCAGTCTACCCGGTTCCAATACCCCAGTGCCTCTTTACTTACAGGAGCTTTATCATTGTGGGGGTCCATGTACCGCAGGAAGTACCAGGAAGAACCGGCCCACTGGGGCATGGTGTCAGTTTCACGACGGGCAGGGCCGCCGCAGTGTGGGCAGATAGTATTCACCCAGTCGGTCATGTGGGCCAGGGGGGATTCTCCGTTATCGGTAGGCTCATAGGACTGCACATCCGGCAAAGTCAGGGGCAGCTGATCCTCCGGCAGGGGAACCCAGCCGCATTTCTCGCAGTATACCACCGGAATAGGCTCGCCCCAGTAACGCTGGCGGGAGAACACCCAGTCACGGAGCTTGAAGTTGACCTTCTCGTGGCCAATTCCCATTTCGGTCAGATGCTCGATAATACGCTTTTTGGCATCTTCCACGCTCAGGCCGTTTAAAATACCGGAGTTGACCATGACGCCAGTTTCACAGTCGGTGAAGGCCTCTTTCTCCACGTCGCCGCCCTTGACCACTTCGATAATCGGCAGGTCGAATTTCTTTGCAAACTCCCAGTCGCGGGTATCATGGGCAGGCACAGCCATAATGGCGCCGGTACCATAGGATACCAGCACATAGTCGGAGATGAAAATCGGGATCTCCCTGCCGGTCAGCGGGTTAATGGCGGAAACTCCATCCAGGCGTACGCCTGTTTTTTCTTTGACAACCTCGGTACGCTCAAAGTCAGACTTTCTGGCAGCCTCGGCCTGATAAGCACGGATTTCATCCAGGTTGTTCAGCTTGTCGGCCCACTTCTCCAGATAAGGGTGCTCAGGAGAAACCACCATGTAGGTGGCGCCATAGAGGGTGTCGGGACGGGTAGTATAAACGGTCAGCTTATCGCCAGCGGTGGTATTAAAATCCACCTCTGCGCCGGTGGAGCGGCCAATCCAGTTAATCTGCTGGGCCTTCACGCGCTCGGGATAATCCACCTGTGCCAAGTCGTCGATGAGGCGCTGGGCATATTCGGTAATCTTGAGCATCCACTGAGACTTGACCTTACGGACCACCTCGCTGCCGCAGCGCTCACACACACCGTTGACCACTTCTTCGTTAGCCAGCACGCATTTACAGGAAGTACACCAGTTCACGGCCATTTCCTTCTTATAAGCCAGGCCGTGCTTGAGCAGCTGGAGGAAAATCCATTGGGTCCATTTGTAATACTCGGGATCGGTAGTGTTAATTTCACGGCTCCAGTCAAAGGAAATACCCAAAGACTGGATCTGCTTTTTAAAGCGGGCAATATTCTGCTTCGTGACCTCAGCGGGGTGCACGTGATTTTTAATGGCATAGTTCTCGGTCGGCAGGCCGAAAGCGTCCCAGCCAATAGGATACAACACATTATAGCCCTGCATCCGGCGCTTTCTGGAAACGATGTCCAGGGCAGTATAGGGGCGGGGATGTCCCACGTGCAGGCCCTGCCCGGAGGGATAGGGGAATTCTACCAGGGTGTAGTATTTAGGCTTATCGGAATCGTTGGAGGCGTGGAAAATGCCAGCCTCTTCCCATTTTTCCTGCCATTTTGGTTCAATTGCTTTGGGATCGTATCTCATGAGGGAAATGCTCCTTTTTATAAAAAATGAATTGGCTTACAGAATAAAATCATTCAGAAAGTTCCGGGTCAACCTCTTCCCCATCCTGCCACAGGCGGTCGAGGTCATAGAAACTGCGGGATTCCTGGGTAAACACGTGGACTACCACACTGCCGTAATCCAGCAGCACCCAGGAATTGGAGTTGTAACCCTCAATATGGCCGGGGGCAACGCCTTTTTCCTTGAGCCGATATTCCACCTCATCGGCCAGCGCCTTGACCTGCGTATTGCTGGTACCGGTGGCGATGACGAAGTAATCGGCAATCACAGAAAGCTCAGTGATGTGCAGAATCTTCAGGTTCAGGGCTTTTTTGCTGTCCAGCGCTTTGGCAGCGGCTTTAGCCAGTTCCAGTTCTGTCATAGGTATAATTCCTTCCTTATAGTAATTTGTGTTTTGTTTACGAGTTAAAAATGTTCAGGATGCATCAGTACCCAGTTAAAAGCAGCTACCGTGTCGGGATGGATGGGTATCTCCTGCTCTGCCAGATCTTTGATAGAAAAAGATAATCCTTCGATCATGGCAAGCCGCAAATCCTTCCGAGCTTTTTCCCGCATACGTTCTATGCCGGGATAATCACGGTCAGCAGAAGTGAAGTCTGCAATGAAGATCACCTTCTCCAGGGGGCTCATACCTGCATGCCCGACGGTATGGTAATACACGGCATTGAGCATATCACGGTCATGGATATGTAATACCTCCTGCATATAAGCCATACCACTGATAGCATGATACAGCTTTTTGGCGCCTTGTTCTACCTCAGAAAGACGGATACCTGCCTTTTCAATCAGTGTAAGCTGTTCGGCGGGGCTGGAATCCTTCATACAGTCGTGCAGCACGCCGGCCTCGGCAGCTTTTTGCGGGTCTGCGCCATACTTTTCGGCAAGGAACACCGCCTCATATGCCACATTGATGCTGTGCCGGTAGCGGTATTCGCTGAGCAGCGGCCGAATCTGTTCGGCATAGGCTTTTGCAGTGGGAAAGCGCTCAAAAAGTGACTCTTCTCTCTCTCGGTCTTTTTTACCCAATCAAACTCTCTCCTTTCCGGCAAATAAACAAACCCCGGATACAGCCTGCGCCATATCCGGGGCGAAACAATTTCTGTCCGCGGTACCACCCTGATTCGGCCGCTCTTCACGGCCCTTATGGGACTTTACATCCCGGCCGGTAACGGGGGCCATCCGTCCACCCCTTATCAGGGCGAAGGCTCCGGGATGAGCTATTCACAGCCAAACCCTGCCGGCTTCCACCAGCCGCCGGCTCTCTGCAAGTGGTTTATGCTGTCTTTTTCCCTTCACAGCCTTTTACATATTACACTGTTACCGTAAATTATACTCTACCACACTTCTCCGTGTCAAGGGATTCCCCCGTTTTTCCCGGAAAGAAGCCAATTTTCTGTTACAATGTGGTGAAATCAGGTTCCCCTTTTCTTTTTCTCCCCGGCGGGAAAACAATTGCCCAGGCACCGATTGCCAGAAAAAACAACCCGCCTAACAGGTTTGCTGCCAACGCATCAGGCTGTGGAGAAAGAATATCCGTAGAAACCGACGGGACTTTGGGGTCGTATTTGATCGAAAAAGATTCTCCAATTTCTTTTTGAGAAACAGTACCGATGATTTCCCCAGTATAAACTGTACCGCCTACCGTATACTCGTAGGTAATATCATACACCCATCTGGAACTGCTATGCCGTCTGCCACCGCTGGATTCTCGGCGCCGTTCCACGGAAATGGCTGCTGCATCGGTGACCGGCCAATCTTTCTGCGACTGCTGCATCTGATAATTGGCAAATCCAAAATAGATACAGTAACAGCCCCACATGCAAAAGAGCACACCGGCAAATGCCAGAATTTTTTTCATCATGATGGATTGCCTTCTTTGTCCCGGTACAGGCCTTTTTCCCGGATATACCGGGCAATTCCGGGAGAAACCAGCCCATCAAGAGGCTTGCCAGCAGCAACAGCCTCCCGCACCAGCGTGCTGGAAACCGGCAGATAACGGATATCACACAGCACCGTTTCGGCACCCCAAGTACGCAAAAATTGAGCGTGTTTTTCCAGCCGGGGAAGCCCGTCCGGGCTTCTGGGCGCAGCACACAACACAGCTAAACGATAGATAGTTTCTGGCCGATACCAGCGGTCGATGGTGAGGAACATATCCTCCCCCATGAGTAAATGCCATTGATTACCGGGGTACAGCCGGTGCAGCTCTTCCAATGTTTCGGCGGTGTAGCTCTTTCCTGCCCGCCGGATTTCCAGATCGGAAACCTGTATCCGCTCATCCCCTGCCGCCGCCAAACGGCACATAGCCATACGGTCTTCGGGGCTTGCCAGCTGGTGCGCCTGCTTATGGGGCGGCTGGAAGGTGGGCATCAACAGAACCTTATCCAGACCCAACCGGTCAGCAAAATCCTTTACCAGATGGACGTGGGCTTCATGAATGGGATTGAATGTTCCACCGTACAGGCCGATTTTTGCCATGGTACATCACCTGTTTCAGTCTTTTCCTTTGGGAAGCACGATTTTGGGTTCTTTGGGGTGGCGGCGGTACAGCACAAACCGGGTACCGATGACCTGTACCACCTCGGAATTGGTCTCTTTTGCCAGCTCTTCGGCAGCCTCACGGGCAGAAAACGGAGCGGTCTCGAGTGCGCGGCCCTTAATCAGCTCACGGGCAGTCAAGGCGTCGTCCGCCTGTTTGACCAGCTCGGGGCTCATGCCGGATTTTCCCACCATGACGATAGTATCGATAGGGTTTGCGAGGGAACGCAGATAGGCTCTTTGTTTGCTTGTCAGCATATTCATACTCCTTTTGTCAGGTTATTTTTTCAAATAGTCTTTCAGCACCAGATTGAATTTTTCCAGTGCTTTGCCGCGATGGCTCACGGCGTCCTTTTCAGCAGCGGTCATCTGGGCAAAAGTTTTTTCACCACAGAGGAACACCGGATCATAGCCAAAGCCGTCTTCTCCGGCGGGGGCAAATGCGATAGAACCGGGGCATTCGCCCTCGGCGCGCAGGATATCCCCATTCGGGAACACACAGCAGATAGAACTGACGAACCGTGCGGTGCGCTTTTCGGCGGGCACCTCGGCAAGCTCACCCAACAGTTTTTCGATGCGCTGGGCGTCGGTAGCCTCTTCTCCGGCATACCGGGCGGAATACACACCAGGGCGGCCATCCAGTGCATCTACCTCCAGGCCGGAATCGTCAGCCACAGCGGGCAGGCCAGTTTCTTCACAGGCAGCTTTTGCTTTCAGGCAGGCATTTTCGGCAAAGGTGGTGCCGGTCTCTTCCACTTCTGAGAGGTCGGCGGTAATCGCTTCGATACCCAGCGGGGTAAGGATGCGCTGCAATTCCTGCAATTTATGTTTATTATGGGTTGCAATGACAAATTTCATGGGGAACCTCCAGGAAATCAATTTTTCGAAAGCAGAAAGTTTTATAGGGAAAACCCCAGACGTGGGTTTCCCCTCGAAAACTGTCCACCGGACAGTTTTCTCACCTCTTCCCGCGTTGTTGGATGTATAAAAATTTCGTCCGTTGCGACGGACGATTGGGGGCTTCTCGCCCCCTAACCCCCTCGCCAAAGGGACTAAGCCCCTTTGGAATCCGTATATCCGCGGGGTAGATACTGCTTTTTGTAGGCTTTCTCCACGCGTACTGTTTTCTTTCCCCGCTTACCAGCGGTCGTCCCGCTCAAACAGCGCACGGGCAAAATCATCGGCGTCAAAGGGCTGCAAGTCGTCTACCTGTTCGCCTACACCGATAAATTTCACCGGCAGACCCAGCTCTTCCCGAATCGCCAATACTACGCCGCCTTTGGCAGTGCCGTCCAGCTTGGTGAGCACAATACCGGTAATTCCCGCCGCCGCGCTGAATTCCCGTGCCTGGTTCACACCGTTCTGGCCGGTAGTGGCATCGAGCACCAGCAGCACCTCTTTATCACAGCCGGGCAGCTCCCGGTCGGTGATGCGGTTGATTTTTGCCAGCTCGTCCATCAGGTTTTTCTTGTTGTGCAGCCGTCCGGCGGTGTCACAGATAATCACATCGCTGCCGCGGGCTTTTGCTGCCGCGATGGTATCGAACACCACGGCTGCCGGGTCGCTGCCTTCGGCGTGCTTAATCATGGGCACGCCTGCCCGCTGGCTCCAGATTTCCAGCTGCTCAATGGCTGCAGCGCGGAAGGTATCCGCCGCGCCCAGAATTACCTGCTTCCCTTCCCCTTTCAGGCGGGAAGCCAGCTTGCCGATGGTGGTAGTTTTACCTGCACCGTTAACGCCGATTACCAGAATCATGGAGGGGCGAGTGCCGATGTTCAATTCTTCCCCACCGCGAATCATCTCGGCCACGGTTTCCTGCAACAAACCCATAATGGCGTTGGGGTCTTTGATTCCCTCTTCTTTCACCCGGCGGCGCAGGGTATCGCAGATATGCCCAGCAGTGGTGACGCCCACATCGCCCATCACCAGCAGCTCTTCCAGCTCTTCAAACAACTCTTCGTCAATTTTGGTAAAGGAACGCAGCATCCCGCTGATCTGGGAGCTGATGCTCTCACGGGTCTTTTTCAGGCCTTCCTTGATTTTACTGAATAATCCCATTCAAATCACTCCATTCATAATGGTGGCGGTTTGTTATAGTATAGCACACTTCTGCGGTAAAATCAGCAGAATTTATATTGCGCCCATTTTCTCGCCATCTTCCGTATTGCGCAGCTCCAGCAATTTGGAAACGCCCTGGTCCTGCATCGTCACACCGTAGAGCACGTCGGCTTCTTCCATGGTGCCCCGGCGGTGGGTGATAGCGATAAACTGGGTATTCCGATTCATGCGCCGAAGGTAATTGGCAAACCGCGTTACGTTTACGTCATCCAGCGCGGCCTCAATCTCATCCAGCACACAGAACGGCGGCGGGCTGACCTTCATAATGGCAAAGTAAATCGAAATGGCCACCAGCGCCATTTCACCGCCGGAAAGCGACTCGATATGCGTGACAATTTTTCCCGGCGGCTGCACCGAAATCTCTATGCCCGAATGCAGCACGTCGCTGGGGTCGGTCAGCGTCAGCGAAGCGGTTCCTCCGCCAAATAATTCTTTGAAAATTCCGGTAAAATGACGGCTGATTTCATCGAACCGGGCCGTAAACAGCTCCTGCATATGGCGGGTTAAATCGTGAATCAGCCGTACCAGCTCTTCTTTGGAGTGCTCTACGTCTTCAATCTGTGCCATAAGGAATTCATACCGTTCGGATACTTCCTGATACTCCTCAATGGCCGCCACATTGACGCTGCCCAGGCCGCGGATTTTCAGCTTGATTTCGTTCAAGCGTTTCTTGGCTTCGCCTTCATCAGAAATGCGGATGCCGATTTGTTCTGCTTCCCGACGGGTCAGCTCATATTCATCCCACAACCGGCTGATAATGCCGTCATATTCCTTTTGCAGGCCGTCGCGGCGTTCTTCCAACCGGGCAAGCTCCTGGCTCAGGTTTTCGCGCTGGTTGTTATAGTCCCGCTCGCTGGCTCTCAGCTCGCCAGAGCGTTTTTCCAGCTCATCGCGGCGTTTTCCGGCAAGCTCTGCCTTTTCGCGGGCGCTTTGTGCCGACTCCCTGCGCTCTTCCACCTGATGGCGGCGGTCTTCGATTTCCCGGGAAAATTCCTGTATAGAGGTTTTCGATTTCTCAATCTGCCCCCGTAATTCTTCCATTCTTCCCGCAAAATCTTCCTTGCGGCGGCGCAGGTCTTCGACTGTATTTTCCAGCGCTTCGCGGTCTTTTTGGGCAGAAAGCGCCGCCATGCGGATTTCCTGCAAATGGGCGGTGACTTCTTCACTGCGCCGGGACAAATCTTCCCGATTGCCCACAGCAGACTGGATTTCTTCTTGTAACCTGTCGATTTCTGCAGAAAGGCTTTCTTCCAGCTTCCGGGCTTCCTTTAACTTCTGCCGCAGCGCTTGCAGGCGGGTATCGGCTGTTTTTTGCTCTTGCAATAGCTCCCCAATATGGTGCCGGACGGTGAGCAGCTCGGTTTCCATGCGCTTTTTTTCAGTTTCAATCTGAAAGCGTTCTTCCTGCGCGGCAGAAAGGTCTCCTTTGGAAGAAGAAAGCTCTGCCTGCGCAGCGGCAACCTCTGCGTTCAACTCTTTTAGACGGGCGGCATCTTTCTGCGCTTTCTGCTGCATGGCAGCGGCTTTTTCACGGAGCCGGACGATTTCGGAGGCGCGGCTTAAAAGGCCGGAATTTCTCGCCAGCGAACCGCCGGTCAGCGAGCCGCCGGCGTTGACCACCTGACCATCCAGCGTGACAATGCGGAAGCGGTAGCGGAATCGCCGGGCAATCGCAACGGCGCTGTCCAAATCCTCGGCAACCGCGATTCTTCCCAGCACAGAATTGAGTACACCCTCATATTCCTCCTCACAGCTGCACAGCGAAGCGGCCACCCCGACAAATCCAGGGCAATTTTCCAGTGAAGGCTCTTCCAGCAGATTGCCGCGAATCGTGGAAAGAGGCAAGAACGTGGCACGGCCTGCGTCCCTCTGCTGCAGCAATCGGATAGCTGCTTTTGCATCCTGCTCCGTTCCCACGACGATGTTCTGCATGGCGGCACCCATAGCGGTTTCAATGGCCACTGCATACTGCTGCGGAACCCGGAACAAGCGGGAAAGCGGCCCGTGAATACCGGAAAGATTTCCTCGATGCGCTTCTTTCATTACAGCTTTGACGCTCTGTGCAAAGCCTTCCAGATTCCGTTCCAGATCTTCGAGGATTTTCGCACGGCGCAGTTGCTCCTGAATGTCCAGATGCAGCTGGTCATTGACCTTTTTCTGTTCCTCTGCCTTTTTGCGGCGGGACTCTACGCGCATCTCATACCCGCGCACAGCATTACGCAGGCTTTCCATCCGCCCATCTGCCGCATGCAGCATCTCTTCTGTTTCCAGAATCTCCCGCTGTATTTTGGCTTCCTGTTCCTGCCGGGCAGCAAGGGTCTGTTCAATCGAACCTTGCCGGGCGGTGATTTCCCGCACAGTGGATTCTGCACCAGTTGCCTGCACGCGCGCCTCAGAAAGCGCGGTATTCTTTTCGGCCAACTGCACCGAAAGGCTGTCTACCTGCCGGGCAACTTCGTCGGCGCTGCGGCGCAAGTCATTCAGACTTTCGGTTGCCTGCTGGAACTCCGTTTCACGCGCCTGAGCTTCTTTCTCCTTCACCTGCATTTCGGTCTGGCGGGATGCAATTTCCCAATCCAGATTTTTTTGGGAAGAAGCAGAACGCTGGATTTCGTCCTGAATCCGCTCCATATCCTGCTGGGCGTGGTGGATATCGTTTTCCAACACGGAAATTTCACCTTCCAGCCGGGCAGCATTCTCTTCATCAGAAGCAGCTTGATTGCGCAGCTCTTCCATCTGTACAGAACAGGTATTGATCGCGGTATAGGTTTCTTCAATCCGGGCGGCCAGCGCATCCAGCTCACCGGTAATGTCTGCTTGTTGGGACTGCGCCAACGTGATTTTATCCTCCTGCTCACGCAGCACACGGCCGGAACGGTTCAAAGTTTCCAGCCACAGGCCGATTTCCAGCGTCTTCTTTTCCTGCGACAGCGCGAGAAAACGTTCTGCCTTTTCCGCCTGTTCGCGCAGCGGGTTAATGCGGCTTTCCAGCTCAGAGACGATATCACGCAGGCGAAGCAGGTTTTCTTCCGCCTTTGCCAGCTGGCGCTCCGCATCTTCTTTGCGGTAACGGAAACGGGAAATCCCGGCGGCTTCTTCAAAAATTTCGCGGCGGTCTTCAGAACGGGCCGCCACAATGCTGTCAATCTTGCCTTGCCCGATGATGGAATAACCGTCGCGGCCAAGGCCGGTATCCATAAAAAGTTCGTGGATATCGCGCAGGCGCACGGCGGCTTTATTGATCATGTATTCGCTTTCTCCGGAACGGTAATACCGTCGGGTAATCGCCACGGTATCCCCGTCAAAATGAAGCTCCCGGCCGGTGTTGTCGATGGTCAGGGTGATTTCTGCATAGCCCATCGGCTTTCGCGCCGGCGTCCCGCTGAAAATCACATCCTCCATTTTGGAGCAGCGCAGCGTTTTCACCGACTGCTCGCCCAGCACCCACCGCATAGCGTCGCTGATATTGCTTTTTCCGCTGCCATTGGGGCCTACCACTGCGGTGATGCCCTCTTCAAAGTGCAGCGTTGTTTTATCGGGAAAGGTTTTGAACCCCTGTAATTCCAATGACTTCAGCAGCACGGTTTTTCACCTTTTCCTTTCGTTGACTCTTTTTTCTATCTGCCCCGGCAAAACGGAAGCATCCTGCACAAACCGGACTCGCCAGCCCCGCTTTTGCAGTTCCGTGAGATTGCCCCTTTTCTGCCCCAATGCATTGGAGATGCTCTTGGGATGCACCGCCAGAACCACCTCTTCCCCGCTGTTCCGGCAATTTTCGCCCAAAAGGGAAAGCGTATTTCGCAAAAAAATACGGCTCTCGCAGAGCTGCCGGAAAGCCGGATGATAAGGCCCTGCGAGTACCTGCTGCTGTAAGTCCGGGGTATCGTGCAGCCCCAGCCGGATGACGGGGATATCCGCTTTTTCAAAAAACAGCAGCAGGCCGCTGCAAAGCTCGACTGCCTGCTGCAATGTCTGCGGCCGATAGCTGCCCTCTTCATACCACTGGGCAAGGCGGGTTCCCGGCAGCACCAACGTAGGGTAAATCCGCACAAAATCGGGGTGGATGGCGGCAAACGCCGCAGCCGTTTCCCGGTCAATGCTCTCGTCTGCACCGGGCAGGCCCGTCATCATTTGCAGCCCCAGAGAAAAGCCAAAATCCTGGATTTGTGCAGAAGCATGCTGTACATCCTGTACGGTATGCCCCCGACCATTCCGGCGCAGCACCGCATCATCCATACACTGCGCGCCCAGCTCGATGGTGGTAAATCCATGTTCTTTTAAAAGTACCAGCCGTTCTTCATCAATTGCGTCGGGACGGGTGGAACAGCGCACTCCGGCAAAGCCAAGCTCCTCGCGGGCACGTTTGGCAACCGCCAGCAGAGAACAAAAATAATCCCGGTCAATGGCCGTAAAACTGCCGCCGAAAAAAGCCAACTCACACTGGGAAACATCCTGCGTCTGTGCAGCTTTTTGGGCAATCGCCCACACCTCCTCCGGCGCGGGCTGCTTTTGCTGCCCGGTAATGCGTCGCTGGTCACAAAAGCTGCACTGATGCGGGCAGCCGTTGTGGGGCACAAAAACCGCTACATTCCCCCGGCTCAATAGCCCATCAGCTCCAAGGCTTCCCGGGCAGCCTGCTGCTCGGCTTCTTTTTTGCTGCGTCCGCCGCCCTTGCCGATTACGTTGCTGTTCAGGTGGACCTCCACAGTAAAGTGCTTGTTGTGGTCAGGGCCGCTCTCGCCGGTGAGCACATATTCCAGCCGCTCCTCGGGATTCTGCTGGATGATTTCCTGCAAAGCGGTCTTGAAATCGCGGAATGCCTTGGGGCGGGCGCTTTTCAGCGCGGGCAGCACATATTTGAGAATAAATTTCCGCGCTTCCTCCATGCCATGCTCTTCCCCGGCGTCCATATAGACCGCTGCAATAATCGCTTCAAAGGCATCGGCCAGAATACTGGGGCGGGTCCTTCCGCCGGAATTCCGTTCGCCGTGGCTCAGGCGCAGATAGTCGCCCACGCCCATCTGTTTGGAGTAACCGCACAGTGCTTTTTCGCACACCAGCGAAGAGCGGATCTTGGTCAAATCACCTTCGGGCAAATCGGGGCGGTGCTTGAACAGGTAGTCGGCGACCACCACGCCCAGCACCGAGTCACCCAAAAATTCCAGCCGCTCGTTACACTTGCAGCCGTCTTTATGTTCATTGGCATAGGAGGAATGGGTAAGCGCAGTCATAATATAGGTTGGCTCTTTAAAGTGATAACCGATTTTTTCTTCCAATTCCTGAAGATTCTTCATGCCTGACCTCCTTCAGCTGTGGTTTCGGCAGTCTTCATTTCCTGTACAGAACGGGTAATTTTACTCACCACATCGCCCTCTACATAGGCTTTTGTCAGCCGAAGTGCATTTTTAAAGGTCTGCGCCTTGGCACTGCCATGGGCTTTGAATACAGGTTTTGCTGCACCCATAATCGGTGCGCCGCCATACTCGTTATAGTCCACCTGCTTTTTGAGCTCCTTCATATCGTTCAAAATCAAAGCAGCCGCCAGCTTGTTTTTCGTGCTCTTGGTAAAGACATTCTTAATCTTCTTCATCAAAGTCAAAGCAACGCCTTCATACAGCTTCAAAATGATGTTTCCGGTAAAGCCGTCGCACACAATCACGTCGCCAGCGTCTACAGGAATATCTCTTGCTTCAATATTGCCGACAAAATTCACCGGCGTATTTTTCAAAAGCTCGAAAGCCTCCAGCTGGAGTTCGCCGCCCTTGTGGTCTTCGGTGCCCACATTGGCCAGTGCAACACGGGGATTTTTCACACCCATCACATGCTCCATATAAGCCGAACCCATCATGGCGAACTGCTGGAGCATTTCGGGACGACACTCCACATTGGCACCGCCGTCAATCAGCATAAAGAAACCCTCATCCTTGGGCATTACCGGAGCAAACGCCACACGCTTTACGCCCTTAATGCGCTTCACAATCATGTTAGCACCGAATACCAGCGCGCCGCTGTTTCCGGAAGAAACAAAGGCGTCACCGTCTCCGGCAGCCAACCGGCGCAGGCCCTCTGCCAAGGAGCAGCCGCTTTTTTCTTTCATAATGCTCTTGGGGGAATCGTCCATGGTAATCACGTCCGGTGCATCAGCAATCTCCATACGGTTTAGGGAAATATTATTTTCCGCTGCTACCTGACGAATCACCTTCTCGCTGCCCGTGAGCAGAATGTCGATATCCAGCTCTTCCACTGCCATCTGGCAGCCTTTCAGGATTTCCAGGGGGGCGTTGTCCCCTCCAAATGCGTCTACGATGATTTTCACTGCAAACACCTCATTTCACCGGCAAGCTTTGGCCGGACAATTTCTTTTATTCTTGATGGGAGAGAATCTCCGAAACCATAGTAAGCCCTCTTTGTGATAAGGCTGCATAACGGGAACGCTTGTCCCGGATATGGGGTTCGATGGGCGGCAGGACGCCAAAGTTTGCGCCCATGGGCTGAAAGTCTTTGGTGGGGCTGTTGGCCACATAATCTGCCAGCGCACCCATCATGGTTTCACGAGGAAGAATCAGCCGCTTTTTTCCAAGCAAATGGGCAGCGGCATTTCTGCCTGCCAAAATCCCGGAGGAAGCGGACTCCATATAGCCCTCCACACCGGTAATCTGCCCGGCAAAGAACAGCTCCGGCCGGGATTTTACGCTGTAATCTGCCGAGAGGAAGCCCGGCGATTTTAAAAACGTGTTGCGGTGCATCACGCCATAGCGGACGATTTCCGCATCCTGCAAGCCGGGAATCATCCCGAACACCCGCTTCTGCTCGCCAAATTTCAAATTGGTCTGGAAGCCCACCAGATTATACAGCGTCCCTTCTGCATTCTCCCGGCGCAGCTGCACCACGGCCCAGGGACGGTGCCCGGTGCGGGGGTCGCGCAGCCCCACCGGTTTTAGCGGCCCGAACCGCAGGGTATCCTTTCCCCGCTGTGCCATCACTTCCACCGGCATACAGCCTTCATAAACCTTGGGGTTCGCCACATCAAAATCGTGTACCGGGGCGCGCTCGGCATTTACCAGCGCGTCATAGAAGGCTTCATATTCCTCTTTGTTCATGGGGCAATTGAGATATGCGTCATCCTCGCCCTTATCATAGCGGGAAGCGGCAAAACACAGAGAACGGTCAAGGCTTTCTGCTGTGACAATGGGGGCAGCCGCATCAAAAAAGCTCAACCCGCCGCCGCACATTTTGAAGATATCCTCTGCCAGCGCATCTGCGGTGAGGGGGCCGGTAGCGATGACCACACAGCCCTCCTTCGGGATTTTTGTAACCTCTTCGTGGACAACGGTAATCAGCGGATGGGCTTCTATCTTTTCAGTGGCCATTTTGGCAAATTCCACCCGGTCCACAGCTAAAGCGCCGCCTGCGGGGACGGCGCACTGGTCGGCACAGGCCATTAGCAGCGAGCCGAACCGACGCATTTCCTCTTTCAGCATCCCCGCGGCGCTTTCCAGCCGGGCAGCCTTGAGGGAATTGGAGCAGATAAGCTCTGCAAACAGGGGGCTTTGATGGGCCGGTGTGCGTTTTTCCGGTTTCATTTCAATCAAACGGACAGGCACGCCCATTTGTGCAGCCTGCCATGCGGCCTCACAACCGGCGAGCCCTGCCCCGATAACGGTCAGCTCCATGTGGGACTCCTTTCCTGTTGGGGTTCTGGTATGAGGGGATTACATTTCTGGTTTCCCCTTGGAAAACCAGGGAAAGGCTACATTTGAAACAGGGCAGGGCCCCTTTTTTCTTGCAAAAGGGGCCCTCTTACAAAACATTCCCCCGGAATGTTTTGTAATTCACCCCCGAAAATGCGCCTTTCAGGTTTGGGGTGTTTCGCCCATTGCGATGGGCGATTGGGGGCTTCTCGCCCCCTTATCCCCTCGCAACCTTTTGAAAAAGGTTGACGAAAACTTTATATTCGCGGGGAAACAGGTGCAAATTTTTATGCTGCTGCCCCGCGAACTTGGATGCGGACACTGTCCGCCGCGGGGAAATAGGTGCAAGTTTTTATGCTGCTGCCTCGCGAACTCGGAAGCGGACACTGTCCGCCGCGCATGGTTTATTCTTCGTCTTCCTGCACCTTTTCATAGCCGCAGTCCGGCGTGATACAGTAGAACTTGGGATGCTTCCCCTTCTTTTTCAGAAGCGTTTTGCCGCAGCGGGGGCACTTCTCCATAGTCGGCTCATCCCACGAAACAAAATCGCAATTGGGATATTCGCTGCATCCATAGAACACGCGGCCCCGCTTGGATTTTTTCAGCACAACCTTGCCGCCGCATTTGGGGCACTCCGCGCCCGTTTCGTGGACGATTTTTTTGATATTTTTACATTCCGGGTAACCGGAGCAGGCGATAAATTTTCCGTACCGGCCAAATTTGACCACCATGGGACGGCCGCATTTTTCACAAATTAAATCCGTCTGGTCTTCTTTCAGGGTGATTTTAACGCCTTCCATTTCGGTTTTGGCCTTTTGCAATGTTTTATCAAAATCATCATAGAAGTTATGCAGCGTCTCCACCCAGTTTTCTTCGCCGCTCTGCACCTTATCCAAATCACTTTCGACCTGTGCGGTGAATTTCACATTGACGATTTTGGGAAAACGCTCCTTCATCAGCTGGGTAGAAACTTCGCCCAACTCCGTGGGCTTAAATGCCTTTCCTTCCCGCACCACATATTCCCGCCCGGTAATGGTGGAAATGGTGGCAGCATAAGTGGAAGGACGGCCAATGCCGTTTTCTTCCAGTGCTTTAATCAGAGAAGCTTCGGTATAGCGTGCCGGAGGCTGGGTAAAATGCTGGTTTCCGACCAGCTCTTTCTTGCGCAGGGGCATGCCTTGCTCCAGCACGGGCAGTGCGCCAGTCTCTTCGCTTTCTTCGTCCTTACCTTCGACATACAGCACGGTAAAGCCGTCAAAGGTGACAGTGTAGCCGGAAGCTTTGAACAGGTATCCATTGGCAGTAATGTCAGCTTGGGTAGTACTTTGCAGACAATTTGCCATCTGGCAGGCCACAAACCGCTCCCAGATGAGCTTGTAAAGCTTATACTGGTCGCCGGTCAGGCTGGATTTTACCTCGTCAGGGGTCAACCGCACATTGGTGGGGCGGATAGCCTCGTGGCCGTCTTGTGCGCCGACTTTAGTTTTGTACTGGCGGGGTTTGTCAGGCACATACCGGTCGCCCCAACGCTCACGGATATATTCGGCGGCTTCCTTCACCGCGTCCTCCGACAAACGCAGCGAGTCGGTTCTCATATAGGTAATCAGGCCCACGGCACCCTGCCCTTCAATCTCCACGCCTTCATACAGCTCCTGGGCAGCCTTCATGGTACGGCGTGCCTGGAACCCCAGCTTGCGGGAAGCTTCCTGCTGCATGGTGGAGGTGCTGAACGGCGGCGCAGGGGACTTGCGGCGGCTGCCCTTTTTAATTTTGGCAACGGTAAACTGGGCGTCCTCCAGCTTTTCCAGAATTGCGTCGGCTTCTTCTTTGTTGGAAATCTTGATCTTGTTCCCGGCCTCGTCCCCATAGAAGGATGCGGGGAACGCCTTCCTTCCGCCCTTGGGAATCAGCTTTGCATCGATAGTCCAGTATTCCTCGGGCTTAAAGGCGCGGATTTCCTCTTCCCTGTCCACCACTAAACGCACGGCCACCGACTGCACTCGGCCAGCCGAAAGCCCCTTGCGGATGACTTTTGCCAAAAACGGGCTGAGCTTATAGCCTACCAAGCGGTCGAGAATCCGGCGGGCCTGCTGGGCGTTGACCAAATCCATGTCAATCCGGCGGGGGTTCTCCATACCGGTTGCCACGCCGGTTTTGGTAATTTCATTAAAGGTTACACGGTTTTCCTCGTTGATATCCAGCCCCAGGATGTAGGCCAGATGCCAGGAAATGGCTTCCCCTTCCCGGTCAGGGTCGGTTGCCAGATAAATGCCGTCGCTTTGGGCAGCGGCGGTTTTCAGTTCGTCCACCAGCTTTTCCTTGCCCTTGATAATGGTATATTTCGGGGCAAAGTCGTGCTTCACATCCACGCTCAGCCGTTTTTCCGGCAAATCGCGCACATGCCCCATAGAGGCCACCACTTCATAGCCGGGGCCAAGATATTTTTTAATGGTTTTCGCCTTGGAAGGCGACTCCACAATGACAAGCTTTGACAAGGCAGTTCACCTATCTTTCATATAGTCGGATACTTTCAAACCGGCCCGGGGCTTTCCGGACGAATTCCGGAAAGCAGTACAGCTTCATCGTATCATTTGTACTTTGCTGTATTTGTCGAATATGCCCCGTCGATTGAAAGCGTTGGGAAATGTAAATCTTGTGAAAACCGACCGCAATGGGCCGGCTTTCACAGGATTTACCAAAAGGAGTCAGCTTTTCTTGGCATAACGTCTGCCGGAAAAGGCCTGTACACGCCCAGCCATTTCCAACTCAGTAACGGCAATCAAAAGCTTTGAGAAAGTCAGGCCGGTTTTTTCTATCAACCGGTACACGGTCTGTGGTTCGCGTGTGAGTGATTCATACAGTGCCTGTGCATCTGCCGAAAGCGGCTTTTCTGTTCCGGAGTGCGTCTGCATCTCTATTTCCGGCGCTTCTTCAGAAGATTCTTCTTTCGAAGTATCGGATGATTTCGGCCCGTCCAGCGACATGCCCTGCATTATCTCTGACAATGGCTGACGTTCGGGAACCTGCAAGGCTGGAAAACGGCCTTTGTATTCCACAAGGATGTCCGCCGCACAGGAAACAGGCTTGGCGCCATCCCATAACAGCTGCAAAACGCCCTCTGCATTGGAGCGCCAACAGTCCACCATTAACGTGAAGACATCTCGGTCTTGTTCCACCGCATGCTGCGCTGTCATCAAACTTCCGCTTTTTTGGCTTGCTTCTGTCACCAGTACGCCGCAGCTCAGCCCGGAAATCAACCGGTTCCGGATGCCGAAATGCCATTTTCTCGCCGCTGTGCCGGGCGGAAACTCGCTGACCAGCGCCCCGTGGCTGCGGATACTTTTGCGCAGCTGTTGATTGGATTTGAGATACGGGACATCCAACCCAGTCGCCAACAGCGAAAGCGTTTTTCCACCGGCTTCTATCGCCCCATTATGAGCTGCGGAATCGATACCGATAGCGCCGCCGCTCACCACAACCACCCCGGCGTGGGCCAGCTGTGCACTGAGGGTGCGTGCCGCCATCACGCCGCCTTCTGAGGGCTGACGCGTGCCCACGATTGCAATCGTGGGAATATCATCGACCGGTGGCAATTCTCCCTGCACATACAATACCGCAGGCGGGGCGGCAATCTGGCGCAGACAGTCTGGATACCCCCGGCTGTCCGGGGTCAGAACCTGCATTTCTTTTGCTTCGGCCTGCCTGAAAATTTCAGCGCAGTCTTCCAGCGTAATTTGAGACGCACGGACAGACTCGCCTGGTGTAAAAACCGTGTGGTCTTCCCACAAAGCGGGAGCCTCTTCGAAAAACGAGCGGATAGAAGAAAACTTCCGGCATAGCTGCATGGGTTTGCGGCTTCCCACACCGAAAACCTGCTGTGCCCAAATCCAGTACAAAGCGTTTTCTTCCATACAGCTGCCCTTCTTTCTTTACAGTATAGATTGGTCTTTTGTGTGAACGATTATGAGCGAACCATTTCCCACATCAGGATGGCCGAAGAAGATGCTGCATTCAGCGATTCTGCGCGCCCACCCATGGGGATGGTAACCCGTTTACTGCATGCGGCAATGGTTTCCGGCAGCAGGCCATTCCCCTCATTGCCCACCAGCAGAAGCGAGCCAGCGGGGAAAGAACATTCCGTCACTTTTTCCGCAGAAGAATCCGGTACAGCGGCAAAAGTAGTAAAGCCGCGCTGGTGCAGCTGCGCCGCACAGGCGGTAAATTCTCCGCCTTCAAAAACAGGCAGCCGGAACGCCGCCCCCATACCGGCGCGCAGCGTTTTGGGGCTGAATACATCGCAGCAGGTACCAAACAGAACCAGGCCGGAAATCCCCAGCGCCTCTGCGGTACGCATCACCGCACCCAGGTTGCCCGGGTCCTGCAAGTTTTCGACCGCGATATATTTCCCGGCAGGATGCAGCTTTTCCAGCCCGGCAGGGGTTGGGAGCGTACATACAGCAAACACGCCCTGGCTGCTTTTGGTATCGGAAAGCAGCTCGGCGACATGCGGTTCTACAGTATAGACCTCTTCTGCCTGCTCTGCCAGCGGCTCAAGGTAATCATGATATTTCTCCCCCGCTTTTGGGGTGAAAAACAGCCGCCGCACCGTAGTATTGCTGCGCAGGGCATCATAGCACAGCCGTGCGCCTTCCACGACAAAAAGGCCCTGTGCCCTTCTGTTTTCCACAGAACGCACGAGCCCGGCGATTTCTTTAACCAGTTCGTTTTTGCGGCTTGAAATATGGTTAGCCATGCGTGTCCTTTCTCTCTCAAAATGCAGCTAAAAGATACGCCCGGAGCCAACAGGCCCCGAGCGCACTAACAGCTTATTAGAGAGCAGCCTTGGCCTGCTCGACCAGAGCCTTGAATGCGGCTTCGTCGGCGATGGCGATTTCGGACAGCATTTTGCGGTTCAGCGTGATGCCAGCCTTCTTCAGACCGTTCATAAAGGTGGAATAGTTGATGCCGTTCATCTTGCAGGCAGCAGAAATACGAGTGATCCACAGACGGCGGAAATCTCTCTTTCTGTGTTTACGGCCGATATATGCATAGTTGCCGGACTTCATGACAGCCTGCTTGGCCATCTTGAAGTGTCTGCTCTTGGAACCCCAATAGCCCTTAGCCAGCTTCAGAACCTTTTTTCTTCTCTTGCGGGTCATCAACGCGCCTTTTACACGTGCCATTTCTTATACCTCCAACTAAATTATAGGAATCAATGAGTCAAAATCTTATTTGTAGGGCAGGAGTCTCTTCACCTGACGGACATTGGTCTTATCCGCAACGGTGGTTCCACGCAGAGCGCGCTTGGTCTTGCGGGTTTTGCCGTGGCCGTTGAGCAGGTGGCTCTTGTTGGCATGTGCGCGGATAACCTTACCATTTTTAGAAATCTTGAAGCGCTTTTTTGCGCCGCTGTGAGTCTTAATCTTGGGCATGACTGCTCCTCCTTAGAAGTGTTTATTATTTGACGGGCTTGGGGGCAAGGAACATCAGCATGTTTCTTCCCTCAAGCTTCGCCGGCTTTTCAACGTTGGCAAACTCGGCGCAGGCTTCTGCGAACCGACGCATGGTCTCATAGCCGTGCTCCGGGTGGCCCATTTCACGGCCGCGGAACCGGATGGAGACTTTTACCTTATTGCCGTCCTCCAAAAAGCGCTTGGCGTGACCCATTTTTGTGTTAAAATCGTGGGTGTCGATGTTGAGAGACAGACGAATCTCCTTGATTTCCACAACGCGCTGATTCTTACGGGCTTCCTTCTCACGCTTTGCCTGCTCGAAACGGAACTTGCCGTAGTCGATGATCTTGCAAACCGGGGGCTTTGCCGTGGGCGCGATCTTTACCAGGTCGAGGTTGCGGGCATAGGCCTTTTCCAGTGCCTGGCTGGCGGGCATGATACCCAGCTGAGAGCCGTCGGAATCGATGACGCGAACTTCTTTATCGCGGATTTCTTCGTTGATCTGCAGTTCCTTGTTGCTAATTGGTAAGCACCTCCAAAACACGTAGTCATCAAAACAAAAGCACGGACAAAAAGTTCTGTCCGTGCGTCAATCCTCAGGAAAACAAACAGAGCCTCTGCTCTGTTCTTCCAATCGTATTGACCCGTGACAGACGAAACTCCACAGGTGAGAACCTTTCTGTTCTTCTTTGTTTTACCTAAGTTATTATACGCAGCCTCATACAAAATGTCAAGGTTTTTTTGCAGAAATGTATATTCCTTTTTTCCTTGCGGCAAAATATGGGTAAGAAAGCAATAGGCTTCCGCGAATCATTCTTTGCGGCTTATCCCGATAAATGGAGGTTTCTATGATTATTTCTTTTGTGCGCACCGTTCTGCTGTACATAGTCATCCTGGCTGCTGTACGGCTTATGGGGAAACGGCAAATCAGCGAGCTGCAGACTTCCGAGCTGGTGGTAACCCTGCTGATTTCCGACATCGCAGCGATTCCCATGCAGGATACCGGCCAACCATTGGCCAGTGGCTTTATCCCCATTGCGGTTCTGGTCATGTGTGAAATTGCCATCTCTGTTTTTATGCTCAAAAGCGGTAAATTCCGCCGCCTGGTGTGTGGCAAACCCATCGTGCTCATCAATAATGGGCAGCTGGATCAGAAAGAAATGTCCCGTCTGCGTTTGAGCATCGAAGACCTCTTTGAAGAGCTGCGAGAAAAGGACGTCTTTTCTATCCGCGATGTGGCCTGGGCGATTATGGAGACCAACGGCAAGCTGAGCATTGTCAAAAAGCCGGAAGCTGACCAGCCCACCAACCAGCTGCTGGGGCTCTGCCCATCCGACACGGGTCTGGAAGTGGTGGTCATCAGCGACGGCGAATTTTCGGACTCTTCCCTGCGCCTGTGCGGCCAGAGCCGCCGCTGGGCCGAAGACATCCTGTCCCAGCAGGGGCTCTCCCTGCGGCAGGTATTTATTATGACCGCCGACACGCAGGGCGGGTATGCCATCATTCCCAAGCAGGGTGACAATCTCTCCACCATGAAAGGGGGCAGCACATCATGAAACGTTTGTGGGCATCCGGTATTCTGCTGGTATTGCTGTTGATATTATGTGGGCTGGGATATTCCACTGCACAGTCCTCCTCCCACAAAATGACGGAAGGACTCAGCCGACTGCGGGCAGAAATTTACAACGGGAATTATTCCAGTGCACTGGCAGTAAGCCGAAGTTTACAGCATCAATGGGAAGAAGAACACCGAAAGCTGTGCACCTTTATGCCCCATGCCAGCCTGGCGCCCATTCAAGAAACGCTGGCCGAACTGCCTGCGCTGATTCAAAACCACGAAATCGGAATATTAGAAGCCCGGTGCAGCCTTGCTGCCGCGCAATTTGCACAACTGACTGAAACCGAAACGGTCACGCTGGATAACGTGCTGTAAACTTTTATTTATTGCACCAGATGCACATGCTTGATACGTCCGTTTTTGCCGCTGCTTTTTACGACCAGGCCCTGGATATCGCTGACAAATTTCACAAAAGTGGTGTACCCGTAGTTCTTTACATTGAACTGCGGGTATTTTTCCATCAGCCACTGGTTCAGCTGGCCCAGATTCACCCTGCTGTGCCGGGATTTTTCCCAATCGCGCACATAGGCTACGATTGCCAGCCGGACAGAATCTGCGTCCAGATGGTTCTGCCGCAGCGATACAAAGATGACATTATTGATGCGTGTGAGGCTCAGCCCGTCAAAAGAAGAAAGGAATTTGGAAAGCTTGGTATAACCATAGTTGCGTACATCAAAATCCGGGTAGCGCTTGAGCAGGTGATTGCCCAACTCGCCGATGCTGATTCCTTTTTCTTCGTCGCTGTTCTCACTGATGATATTCACCATCGCGCGCAGGATGGTATCGATATCCGTCATATTTTCGCTGTTGTCGGTTTTTTCCTCCGCTGCCTCTGCCTCAGCATCAGCGCGCAGCACCTCGAGATATTTGAACACATTGCATGCCACACTGAATGGTTTTGGGGTCTTCTTTTCCCCCATCCCCACCACCATCATGCCGGATTCGCGCAAACGGGTAGCCAGCTTGGTGAAGTCACTGTCGCTGGAAACCAGACAGAACCCCTCCACA
The DNA here is from genome assembly GCA_018710915.1 of Candidatus Gallacutalibacter pullistercoris. Lineage (GTDB taxonomy): Bacteria > Bacillota > Clostridia > Oscillospirales > Acutalibacteraceae > Heritagella_A > Heritagella_A pullistercoris. The sequence continues at coordinate 15,179 of DVIY01000220.1, read as the reverse complement.
TTTCCGGAATACAGGATATCCATGGCATCGATAATCATCGCGGAGTCGGTTGCATTTTTGCCATAGGTATAGCTGTACTGCTGCACCGGCGTGATGGAATTTTCGAGCAGCTGGCTCTTCCAGCCGGATGCTGACGAGCTGGTCCAGTCGCCATAGATGCGCTTATAGGTCACACTGCCATAATTCGAAATCTCATCGAGAATATATTTGATATAAATATTGGATACATTTTCTGCGTCAATCAATACTGCAAATCGTTTTTCTTCCACCTGATCTCCTCCTGTATACTTTAATAAAACGCGTCGGAACCTCCGGCCGCAATTTCTCATAGCAGGTTTAGTATACCACATCAGGCAAAAAGAAAAAAGTCCCTGCTTTTTTAGAAAACATTACCAACTATATAAGGTTTTAATTGCTATTTTGAAGATGTCTCTTTAAAAAGCTCAGGCAGGGTGCCGAAGGTATACCCCATCTGCTCCCAGCGGGTCAGAAGTTCATCGAGAATCTCCGCGTTGGTTTGAGAAGTACTGTGCAGCAGCACAATTGCGCCCGGATGGATGCGTCCGGTCAGCTTTTCAAAGGCTTCTTCATGGCTGGGCTGTTTGTCCTGGTACCAGTCTACATAGGCAAGGCTCCAAAAAACTGTGTGATATCCCAATTCCTGCGCCTGCTGCAAGTTGCTCTCGCTGTATTTCCCCTGCGGTGGGCGATAATATTTCTGCATTTTTTCTCCGGTTGTTTCTTCATACAAAGCTTCCAGGCTGGCCAGTTCTTTTTCAAATGAGGCTTTTTCCGAGATTGAAGACATATCCGGGTGGTGGTATGTATGGTTCCCCACCAGATGCCCTTCTTTTACCATACGCTTTACAAGCTCCGGGCTGGTTTCGATGTAATTTCCCACCACAAAGAACGCGGCTTTTACGGAATGTTTTTTCAGCGCGTCCAGGATAGCGGGTGTACAGCCGTTTTCATAGCCCGCGTCAAAAGTCAGATAAATCACCTTTTTTTCTTCACTTCCGGCATAGCAGGCATCATACTGGGCAAGAAACTCCGGGGAAGCATTCCCAACAGGGGTTTTCCCTTCCTGCTGGAAGCTCAGGCCCCAGTTCGTGTCTGCCGAAGCCGGCTGTGCACCGCCCTGTGCCAGGGTTGCCAGCCATGAAACCATCAGGCCGGAAAACACCACGAACACACCCAACCCTACCAGAACCTGCTGCTTCTTCCACACTGCGAACATCCGGTCACTCCCTTTCACATTGCTCTCTTTTATGCATATGGAAACAGCATATCGAATATGAGAAAGCTCTGCAAATTCACAGCTTTTTTAAAATGGTATTGCAAAGGAAATAAAGTGTCGTTTGTTGACAAATTTGCTCATAGATGATAGTATAAAAATAACAAGTTTACAAAATTTATAATTTTTATAAAACAATTGCCTACTGTCAAAGAAGGAGGAAAGTTTTATGAAAAACAGGAGGATGACAAAAAAGAAGCGTATTATTACTATATTATTGGGTACGGCTGTGCTGCTAACAGGGGTATTTGGCAGCGCCTATGCACTCAAGCTTCGAAAAATAGAAGAGCAGCGCCTGATTGCAAAAGCCTGTGAGATAGAGTATAGCCCCAGAATATCGCGGGATGGCCAGTTTTTGATTTCCTTCCACCAGGATAAAAAAGGGAGAAAGCTGGCGGCTGTGTTAAAATTCAAGGCTGGCGAGTATGACTTCCCTGTAGCAGATACACCGCATGAGTATGATGGAATCCCGATTACCGAGATTACGCGGGAAGCTTTCCAGGGACTTGCAAACCTTCAAAAGGTAATCTTGCCCAAAACAGTCAAATCTATTTACAACATGGCTTTTGCCAACTGCAAAGCACTGAAAGAAGTATATATACCGGCCAGTGTGGAAGAAATTACCGACAACGCTTTTGTTGACAGCCCAAACGTTACCCTGTATGTAGAAAAAGGCTCTTTTGCCGAAAAATTTGCCTGTGAACAGCATATCCCGTTCGAGTATTACACACCGAAACCACTGGTGTCAGTACCGGAAAAAGAAAAGCCGCAGGCCGTATATATGCAGCAATACCATGAAAAGATTGTGTATGATATCTTATATGATTCCATTGGCGCACCAGTTTGTGTGATAACCAGTTTTTTCGCAAAAAATGGAGAGAAAGATGTAATTGTCCCCAGCCAGATTGATGGAATCGAGGTAAGAGCACTCGGTTCAAGCACATTTCGGCCTACTGATGACCTGACTTCGGTCATACTTCCAGACACCATAAGGACCATATCTAATGTAGCTTTTGCCGATTGTGTACTGCTTGAAAAGGTGTATATTCCCGAAAGCGTCTCTTACATTGCAGAAGACGCCTTTGTCAATACTTCACAGGCTGTGATTTGTGCTCCAAAAGATTCTTATGCCCACGAATACGCAATTGCTCATAAAATACCTTATGAGGAATGGAAAAGGCAGTGATAACATTTTCAATAATGATTTCTCCGTTTCCTGTAAAATAAACGCCCCCGGTCCTGCCTGTACGCAGAACCGGGGGTTGCTGTCTATTTTATTTTTTGGGGCCGCTGAAAGAAATCTGCTTTTCTTCCCCGGCCAGCAGCCGCTTGATATTGGCGCGGTGCAGGATAATCACCGTCAGCGCGATGAGCAACGACAAAACTGTGGAAATCACCACATAGGTAATGTTCGCACTGCTGACCATAGAAAGGAACTGCATTTTGTAGTCGAGAAAAAAGGTAATCAGGAAAGTCGCCACCGGATAGACACAAGCTGCCAGCACCGAGCCGAGGGACACAATCTTTTTGAGGGCAAAGGCAATGATAAAGGTAAGCAGCACAATAATAAACACACGCCAGTCAATCAGCGCCATCATGGCAGCGCTGGTGACAACACCTTTTCCGCCCCGGAAACCAAAATACACCGGGAACACATGCCCCAGCAGGCAGGCAAAGCCCGCAATGTATGCGCCATATTGAACCGCCGTATCCCCCACGCCGATTTGTGCGGCCACATAGCCGAAAATCAGCTTGCCGATAATCACGGCCACCACACACTTGAGGAAGTCCAGCAAAAAGGTGAGGGCGGCGGCCTTTTTGCCCACCGAGCGCAGCACATTGGTAGCGCCGGCATTGCCGCTGCCATAGGAGCGGATGTCCTCGTGGTTTTTAAAAATACGGGTGAGGATAATGGAGAAGCTCAGGCTTCCCAAGAGATAGGCAATGATAGCCGCGCCGATTCCCGGCAGGATGAAGTCTGCAAAATGACTGAAATCCATGGGTAATCTCTCCTTCAATATTGATAATAGCGGACTGCTGAGGGGACTGTTTTTACTTTAGTTCTTCTCTCCCCGCTCGCGGATGATAAACCGGATGGGGGTACCCTCCATACCAAAAGTTTCGCGAATCCGGTTTTCCAGATACCGCTGGTAGGAGAAGTGGAACAGCTCCGCCGAGTTGACAAAGCACACAAATGTGGGCGGACGGGTGGAGGCCTGGGTCATATAATAAATCTTGAGCCGCTTGCCCTTGTCTGTGGGCGGCTGCACTCTTGCCACTGCCTGGGCCAGCACGTCGTTAATCATGCCTGTGGGAATCCGCATGGAGTTGCTGCTGGCCACGTGCTTAATCAGCTCAAACAGCCGGTCGATGCGCTGGCCGGTCTTGGCGGAAATAAACACAAAGGGCGCATAGGACATAAAGGAAAAATCCTTTTCCAGCTTTTTGCGGAACTCGGACATGGTGTCCTGGTCCTTTTCAATGGCGTCCCATTTGTTCACCACGATTACGCAGCCTTTGCCTGCCTCGTGGGCAAGCCCCGCCACCTTGGAATCCTGGTCGGTAAAGCCCACTTCGGCGTCAATGAGGATGGCGCACACATCTGCCCGCTCAATGGCCATTTGGGCCCGCAGGTTGCTGTATTTTTCAATGGCATCCTCCACCTTGTTTTTGCGGCGAAGGCCGGCCGTGTCGATGAGCACAAACTTGCCGAACTCGTTTTCAATTTCCGTATCAATGGCGTCACGGGTGGTGCCGGCAATGTCGGAAACGATGCAGCGATTTTCACCGGAAATCCGGTTTACCAGCGAGGATTTTCCCACATTGGGCTTGCCGATAATGGCCACCCGGATGGTTTCGCCGTCCTCGTCTTCGTCCTCCTCGGGCGGGAGCAGGCCTACCACTGCGTCCAGCAAATCGCCGGTGCCGTGGCCGTGGACAGAAGAAACCTGGATGGGGTCGCCCAGGCCCAGGTTATAAAATTCATAAAAATCTGCCGGGGGCTCGCCCACCGAGTCGCACTTGTTCACGCAGACGATGACAGGCCGACCGCTTTTCAGCAGCATGGCGGCAATGTCCGAATCAGTGGCCACCAAACCGGTGCGGACATCCGTTACCAGGATAATCACATCGGCGGCGTCAATGGCCAGCTGCGCCTGCAAGCGCATTTGAGACAAAATGACATCGGAAGAATCCGGCTCGATACCGCCGGTATCCACCAGCGAGAATTTCCGGTTTTTCCATTCACATTCCCCATAAATCCGGTCACGGGTCACGCCGGGGGTATCGTCCACAATAGACAGGCGCTGGCCGATGAGTTTATTAAACAAGGTAGATTTGCCCACGTTGGGGCGGCCGACAACGGCCACTACCGGTTTTGACATCAGGTATCCCTCCCTGTAATAGCGTCCAGCAGGTGCTGGCCTTCGTTAATGACCGGGATAACCGGCACGCCCAGCTTTTGAGAAAGCTCACTGACTGACATATCGTCCAGAAACACGTCCTCCTGCTGCCGCAGGGTGACGCAGGGGATGAGTACGGCGTCCCCCAAATCGCGGCCCTGTAGCTGGGCAAACAGGTCCTGTCCGGTGAGAAGGCCGGAAACGTTCACCGTTCCGCCAAAAAAGTCATTGTGAACAGGAACCACATTACACTCTATAGTATCGCATTTTGCGCGCAGTTCGTCAAGCATTCTGTTGAGGAACGCATAAGCCCCTTCACCGGTAGCGATGGTGACGCGGCGTTTTATTTCGGGTGATGTAAAGCCCTCCAAAGCAAAGCGGAATTCCTCCTGCAAGCTGGCCAAAAGGCCCACGCCGTTTTCCAGCTGGGCGAAGTCCTCATAAAATTCCGGCTCGGGGATTTCCCTTTCTGCCAGCAGATAGAACTCATCAGAAGCATACACGGTGCGGGCGCCGCGCTCTTTTTGGAACCTGTCGCCAAAGGCTTCAATCTGGCGCAGGGTGGCTTCGGCGGTTTCTTTTGTATAGGTAGTCAACGGGTACAGACCCTCCCGATAGCGGGTGACACCTACGGGCACGCAGGCGATGCTCTGGACATTTTCGCCCAGGGCATACAGGTCGTTTAGCGTCCGCTCCAGCTCGGGGCCGTCGTTAATGCCCGGGCACAGCACCAGCTGGCCGTTGATGTGGATGCCTGCATCGGCAAAGCGTTTTAACAGCCCCAGGGCTTTTCCGGCAAAGCGGTTACCCATCATTTTGCACCGAAGCTCGGGGTTGGTGGTGTGGATGGACACATTGATGGGGCTGATATGCATTTTGATAATGCGGTCAATTTCATGTTCACTGAGATTGGTCAGGGTGATATAATTTCCAAAAAGGAAGGAAAGGCGGGAGTCGTCGTCCTTAAAATACAGGCTTTCCCGCATCCCTTTGGGAAGCTGGTCGATAAAGCAGAAAATACACTTATTCCGGCAGGAGTGCTGTTTATCCATGAGATAGGTTTCAAACTCCAGCCCCAGGGACTCATACTGCCCCTTGCGGATGAACACCGAGCGCTCTTCTCCCTGCTGGTTTTGCACGGTCACGGTCAGGCGGGAATCGGTCTCATAAAAGCGGTAATCCAGCACATCCATAATGGTGCTGCCGTTAATGGAAACGAGGGTTTCCCCCGCCCGGATTCCGGCCGCATCGGCGGGGCCGTTTGGGTGTACCTGTTGGATGAGAACTGCCATGGTTTCGCTCCTTTCTTACTGTATCAATCATAATAATAACGGGCGGGCTTTTCCGTATAGAGAGCTATCCGTCGCGGCGGGCAGTGCCCGCTGCCAATTCGCGGGTAAGCTTTGCGAAAAGGAAAACTATCTGTCGCGGCGTCAGCTGTTCGCGTGGAGAAAGCTAAAAATTTTCACTTTGCTACCCCGTGAAGTTAAAGTTTTCGCCCGACTTTTACCAAAAGGCGGCGAGGGGGTTAGGGGGCGAGAAGCCCCCAATCGCCCATCGCAATGGGCGAAACCCTTTTTTCCGCAGGGCGCATTTTTGGTGGTGAATTGAAAAATATCCCGGTGGGATTTTTTTCAAGAGGCCCCTTTTTGCAAGAAAAAAAGGGGCCTTGTCCTGTTCCTGACGCCGCTCCCCTCCGTTTTCCCGCAAGGGGCGGGCAGTGCCTGCTGCCAATTCGCGGGTTAGCTTTGCGGAAAGGGAAACGATCCGTCGCGGCGGCAGCTTTCCAAAAACTTACGGATTCCACCAAAGCTGATGCCCACACTTTAAAGAGGAAGAAAGCCCTCTTTTTTCATCCCTTCCCCGATACAAAAAAATAGAGAAGGATTCCTCCTTCTCTATCCCTCCGCGAAAGGTGCTGATTAAGCCTCTTTCTTCAGAACGTCCCGTCCATTGTAGAATCCGCAGTTGCCGCAGACTCTGTGAGGCGTGGTGTACTCCCCGCACTTGGGGCACTTTGCCAGAGCCGGGGCGCTCAGCTTCCAAACATTGGAACGTCTCTTGTTCTGTCTTGCGCTGGACACTTTTCTCTTGGGTACCGCCATCGTTCAGCACCTCCTTATATGAATTCACTATTGTATCAGTTGTTGAAGAACCTCCAGACGAGGATCTATCCGACGTTTATCGCAGTCACATTCGCCCAGATTCAGATTCTGGCCGCACTGGCTGCACAATCCCTTGCAATCTGGTTTGCACAGGAATTTTGTGGGAAGTTCCAGCAGGATATCTGCCCGCAGAAGCTCGTCCACATCGAGCTTTTCATCTTCTACCAAAATGTAGTCGTCGTTATCCTCCTGATTCAACGTACGCACCAGCATGTGAGAAAAATGATACCGGTATTCCCGGCGGAGCATCTCTGTGCAGCGGTCACAGGGGATTTCAAACGTGAAGGAAACTTCTGCTTCCATCTGTGCCTCACCCGCAAAGCCTTTCACCGTTCCGGAGTAGATGATGGGCGTTACAAAGGGGTAACTGCCACTGATTTCCGTATCCGAAAGATCAAAGGTTCCGGAAAAGGGAAGCTCTTTTATTTCTTCTACGAATACTTTTCTTAAATCCAGCAGCATTGGGCACAACTCCAAAAAAGCATTTGATGAAAAACATCAGGAATTATTATAATAGAAGCGTTACCATTTGTCAATAAAAAAATACATGATTTTGTGGAGGCAAACTCGAGTTTGTCAAGAAGTTCCGGTTCTGGAAGCAAAAAAAGGAATTTTTCCGGCGAACTGTTCGATGCACTTCTGCTGAGGCAGTCATCCGCTTTTCTTGTTTCCCGCAGGAGCCGGCTGCATATTTTTATAAAAACAGCTCGTTTTCCTTGCGGCCTGCACAGGCTTTTTCCAGCCGCTGTGTCAATGCAGCAAGCACACCGGCATCCAATGTACGGGCATGATGAGGACATATCTTTATACAGCGCATACAGGCAAAACAGCGCTCTGTATCGGTTTGTGTGGGATCTTCTTTGGAAATCGCCCCCGCCGGGCACTGCGCGGCACAAGCGCCGCAGCGGACACAGCTTTTGTTTGCTGCCGGTTTGAGCGCAGAAGCATGCGTTTCACGATATGGATGGTTTCCTGGAACCTGCACACTCTCTGCCCCACGTCCTTCTTCCAGCACGCAGCGGATCTGGCGGCCAAAATCTTCCAATTCGGCTTCATCCTGTGCATCCGGACGGCCTGCCGCTACCTCCCGCATAATGGAGTGCTCTGCAATTGCCGCTACTGCCGCTGCACAGTGAAAACCGGCCTGCATCAGCAAATCTTTCATCTCAATCAACGTATCTTCAAATGCGCGGTTGCCGTACACCGTCACCAATACGGCGGCAGCCCCATTACCCGAAAGCTTTTGCAGCCGTTCAGCCTCCGGGGCAGGCACACGCCCACTGTAAGAAGGCGCTGTCACAATGCAGACATCCTCTTTTCCCGGTACCGGGTAGCTTCCTTCCTGCCGGGTCAAATCGACGAATACCTTTTCACAGTCCCATGCCCGGCTCAAAATTTCTGAAACCTTCAAGCTTCCTCCAGTCGGGCTGAAACAGAATTCATACAGCTTCATATTGCCACACATTCCTTTATCGATAATGATTTTCCTCTTTTTTAATGGTAGACACTACTGCACCTGAAAACAGAGCAGAAGATTGCCGCAGTCCAGATAATGATTGGAACTCCCTCTACCTGCATCAATACCATTTGAAAAATCAGTCCTATTATAAACCTCAGAATATATCCAGATGCGGTAAAAAGGGGAGGATTCTGTATATCCTCTTCATGTTCCTGCCCTCTCCAAATACGTATTCCCTATAAACAGATTACAAAAAGACGGCCCGCCAGAACCGGCAGGCCACCCAATCGCTTTTAATTCTTTTCGATAGCACGCAACGCCTGTGCCAGCTGGTCAGGGCAGGAAGTGGGCTTGAAACCGCAGCGAATTCCTTCACAACGAGCGATTACATCGTCAGCTTTCATCCCCTTTACCAGTGCGCTGATACCCTTGGTGTTGCCGTTGCATCCGCCGACAAATTTCACTTCATTGATAACACCGTTTTCCACATCCAGAATAATCTGGGAAGAACAGGTTCCTTTGGTCTTATACGTATACTGCATTCTTTTCGTCCTCCAATTCTTTTTCAGCCGGATTGTCCAAACAGTTCTGCAATCTGACATTCTTTATATTATATATCAGCTTTCGACAAAACGCAAAGGTTTTCTCACAGCCTTTCCGCCAGACGTTCCCAATGCTCTTTTGGTGTAGTGGAATACCCCAGCGGCAAACATCTTATCGTGTTTCCTCCGTGAAAATCGGTTCCGCCGGTCATGAGCAGCCCATATTTTTCCGCTGTTTCTATAAAAACAGGAATTTCTTCTTCCGGATTGCGGGGATGCCATACTTCGACGCCATCAATCTCGCCGGAAGCGGCCAGCTCCTGCAAAAGCGCCTGGCTGCCATACTCACTGGGATGTGCCAGCACGGGAATTCCCCCGGAAGCGCGCACTACTTGCAGGGCTTCATGGACGTCGGGATAGGTCACAGGGCTGTAAGCCAGCCCTTTTTTGGAATCAAAAAGCTCCCGAAACAGGGGTCCGTACATGATGTCAGTATACCCTGCGCTCATCAGCGCCAACATAATATGCTGTTTGAACAGCGCCGGAGAGTACTGCGCCCAGCGCTCCACCATCTCGGCGGGGATGGGATAATACTTCTGGGTTTTCTCCAGCATAATTTGACCTGCTGCCTGACGGCTGCGGCAGATTTCTTCACAAAGGGCAGAAACCGGCTCCGGGTTTTGGATACCATATACGAGGATATGCGCTTTACGGCCGGTTTTGGGGTCACGGGTAGAAAGCTCTACACCGGGAACCACTCGCACCCCGAGGGATTCCCCCAACACGATCAATTCCGGTGTACCGGAAAGGGTATCATGGTCGGTAATAGCCACCACCGGAAGCTTCCGTGCGGCAGCCAGCCGCACCAGCTCTTCGGGCAAAACAGCGCCGTCTGAACGCATGGTATGGCAATGAAGGTCTGCATACATGAACCAATATCTCCTTCCCCCCACTCGCTTTGCGGGGTATTATTTTTTCAAAAGCTTTTCAGCCGTAAACAATCCACTGGCAATGCGGAACAGGAAGGCATCGAGAAGAATCACCACTGCTGCAACCACCAGCAGTACCACTGCCCCCAGCACAAACAAACCGGTAAACTGTCCGATAAACAGCAAAATAATAGGCAGGACTACATAACCAGAAGTCTGCATGGCTTCCATATAGCTTTTGGAACGGCCGGAAACCAGTACCATGAATACCACGCCAAAAACCGTAAGCGCCGGGGCCAGCAAAACGACCAGCACTACCCAGCTCCAGTCAAACCAGAAAGGCATCTCCAAAATTACATTTCCCACAAGTGCTGTAATTGCAAACAATACCAGTGAAATACCTGTCACCAGCAGCGAAAGGCGCACGCACATTTCCACCTTGGCGCGAAAAATCTGGCGCACAGTCATCGGCGTAAGCAACAGGGTTTCGATGGTGCCGCGCTCTTTCTCCCCAACAAATGAGCTGGATGCTGTAACAGTGGAGCTCATCAGCGGAATCATGAGAAAAAACATGGGTGCCATCATGGTGGTCATGGTATAAAACATCATCTGCCTCTCATTCAGGCTCTGTGCTTTTTCCGGCAAAAGCGCGAGGATTTCATCCATACCGTTCATCTGTTCCATCGGGGCAAAATAGGCGACCAGCAAAAACATTACCGGCATGACAACCATCAGGATAGCTGGCAGCGCCAGCAGCGTGTTGCGCAGCATGGGTGTTTTCCAAACCTCGGCGAAATCTTTCCGCATCAGGGCTTTTTGCCCAGCTGTCGCCTTTATATCAATTTTCATTTCCCCTGCCTCCTTCCCCGTTTTCTGCTTCTGCCTTTTGCAGGAACCGGAAATAGACCTCTTCCAGCTCGGGGTGGAACAGCCGGGCTTCGTAAATATCCAGATTCTGCTGTACCAGAGCGCGCAGGATTTCAGGCATTTCTTCTTCTGAATCGACAGCCAAACGCCACCAACCGTCTTTCTGCTCAAACCCGCCCTGTGGATGTACACCATCTTTTAGACGGAAGCCTGCCCAGATGCGGCATCCAGCTTGCTTCCAGAGTTCTTCAAATCCGCCGCAGGCCAGCAGCATCCCTTTATCAATCAGTCCATACAGTGTACAGATATCCTGTGCATACCGCAGCTGATGCGTACACAAAAATACAGTGGTTCCCTCCTGTTTTGCCAGGTCAGTAATCAGGTTATTGACCATCTGGGCGGACTCCGGGTCCAAACCGCTTGTTGGTTCATCCAGGAACAGAACACGGGGCCGGTGCATCAATGCCCTTGCCAAAGAAAGCCGCTGCATCATGCCCGTAGAATAGGCAGAGGCTTTTCGGTCGCGTGCCTCCCACAGGTCCAGCCAGCGCAGCAGCTCCCCCGCACGCTGCCGGGCATCCCCCCGGCTCATACCCGCCGTTTCTCCAAAAAAACACAAGTTTTCAAGGCCAGTAAGCTGGCCATACATCCGTGCCGTTTCGGTCATCACACCAGAGACCGCATGCACCTTTTCTGCTTCTTTTTCAGGACGGAACCCCATCACAGAACACTCACCGCCTGTTGGGGTCAGAAGGCCGTTAAACAGCTTGACCGCAGTGGTTTTTCCAGCGCCATTCGGCCCCAAAAAGCCGCACACGCCGCCTTCTGGCACTTCCAACGTCAGGCTTTTCAGCGCCAGCGTTTTGTCGTAGGATTTGGTTAGCCCCTTTGCCTCAATTGCTGCCATAATTCACACTCCTTTTTTCGCGAACTTTTTGAAGCAATTTCGCAATTGTGTGATTGTATTACTGAATTAGTGCAATCATATATCTATTTTTTCTGTTTGTCAAGTACCCTTCTCAATATTCGAAAAAAGAAGAAAAAGAATCATGCCGCAGCCTGTAAGCTGCGGCATGAAAGAACGGAACCGCTGGAATCAGCGCTGCTCCATATTGATTTTGCTGAAATCGTGCTGTTTGAAGTTTTCCACCACTCCACGGCTGTCCGCTTCTGACAGCAGCTTGGCGCGGTTCTTCTTCAAGCGCAGAGGCGTTTCTACGCCGCCAGGACCAGAAACACAGCCGCCTTCACAGGCCATACCTTCAATCATATCGTCCTTAAACCGCCCCGCATTCAGGAGCATCAGGGCCTTCTTGCACTCAGCAGCACCGTTGCACTTCACACAGGTGAACGGGAGTTCAATACCTTCTTCATCCAGAACCTGTGCTACTGCTGCGCTTACGCCGCCGCTGACAGCAAAGTTCTTGCCGGCAAGGCTGCCGTCCTGCTCGTTGTCTGCCATATCAGCCGGGTTAATCCCCTGGGCATCAAACATGGCAATCAATTCTTCGAACGTAATCACATAATCGGCGGTATCCTGCACCTTCTGGGCTTCCAGCTTCTTGGCGATGCACGGCCCGATGAAGACAACCTTGATATCCGGGTTTTCTGCCTTGAGATAACGGACGGTCATCGTCATGGGGGAAGCGGTTTTCGAAATATAGGGAACTACCCTGGGGAAGTGCTTCTCAATCATATCTACAAATGCCGGGCAGCAGGAAGTGGTGAGCTTGGTGTGGCTTTCGACAGCTTCTACCAGCTCATGCGCCTCGTGGTAAGAAGTGGCGTCTGCGCCGAGGGAAACTTCTACGGCATCGGTGAAGCCCAGCTTTTTCAGGGCTGCTTTCAGCATACCAACATTTGCTGAGCCGAAGTGACCCTCGATTGCCGGAGCAAACACTGCATAAACCGGTGTATCGCTCTTAATCAGGTCAATGACATTTACAATGTAGGAACGGTCGGTAATTGCACCGAAGGGGCAGTTCTTGGTACATGCACCACAGCTGATGCACTTGGAATAGTCGATGGCAGCCTGCTTGTTTTCGTCCATGATGATGGCGTCTACCGGGCAGGCACGCAGACAGGGACGCATGGTGTCAGAAATTGCGTGATAAGGGCAGGCTTCTGCACAGCGGCCGCACTCACGGCATTTATTGGGGTCAATATATGCGCCGCGTCCGGTAACGGAAATGGCGCCAAAGGGACAGGCAGCCTGGCACTTTTTGGCCAGACAGCGCTGGCAGTTATCGGTCACGGTAAAGCGGCTGATGGGGCAGCCCTCGCAGGCGGCGGGAAGCACGCCGACAATGCCGTTTTCGGTCTGATGCGGCAGGGTGATACCTCTGGCTGCGGTCATACGCTCGCGGATGATTTCGCGCTCGCGGTAAATACAGCAGCGGAACTCCGGCAGGGGGCCGGGAATCACATCATAGGGAATCTGGTCGAGATTTTCCTCCAGCGTCCCCTTAAACTCGTTTTCGGCGACGATTTTCAATACCCGATACTTTAACTGTTTCGCGTCGTTATCGTACTGCATACTCTGATCCTTTCTCTAAACAAAAATCTACCGGAATTTTCTTGAATTTTTATCTATGACTCCGGCTTGATAGAAGGGGAGGGCGTGCACTCGCACCTCCCCCGGCTCTGATCTCAATAATACAGCCGTTCTACGGTTTTGCCCATCTTCTCCAGCAATCCGCAAAGTTCATCGAGTAGCTTCATCTTGATGCTCAAATCAGCCGGCAAACCGGGGTTTTGATGGGCAGGGTTAATGGCTTTACCCACGAACAGGCGCAGATGCGTGCAATTTTCAAGCAGCATCTTGGCAATCATGGCAGCACCATTCTGTTCATCCAGCTTGTGGAAATAGAAGGGGTCGGTTTCATGTCCCACATAGTCTTTCAGCAGCTGTACCGTACGGCTCAACGTCAGCACACCCTCGGTTACCAGATCGATGCCTGTAATCTTGCCCACCGGCGGCAGGCTGGGGTCGGCATAATTCAAAGAAGTTTCAATTTTTCGGTTCAGCACACGGGCTACAATATTGGCGCTGGTACCGCCGCAGACAATATGTTTTCCGGGAGAAGTGATATAATCATGCACAATCTTCGCGTCGTCTTCTTTATTGACGGGCGGTCCGGAAAGCATGTTTACCACGCTCTTTGGGGTAATACGGATTACCAGGTCGGTGGAATCATCTCCGGGACGGTCCAGATACAATTCACTCACTGCCTGTGAAAGAGATGCCGCCAAACGGGGGGCGGACTTTTCTTTTAACGTTGCCTTTGCCAGCCACGACGAAACATTATCCCAGTTCCAGCCGAAGTTCAGCGCCTGACCGACACCGGCATAAATGATGCCGTCACTTACCAGCGCCAGTACGTCACCGGGACGCACAGTAAAACGGCATTCAGAAATATTTTTACCGGCAACCTGACGGAACTCCGGCTCCAGCTCCTGTACTTCTCCATTACGGATAAAGATGCAGGGCGGGTTATCGAACTCTACCAGATATGCATCGCCATTGTCGCTGATCTGCAAAATACTGAACGTGGAATAGGCCAGCTTGCGCACACTGCACACAGGAAGTGTCTTCACAATGGTCTCCACGGCCTCTTCAACGGTTGCACCTTCATCCAGCATGGTAGAAATAATACTGCTGGTAAGGGTTGACAGAATATTGGCTTTGACACCGCTGCCCAAACCATCTGCAAGTACTGCGATGGTGGAGTTTCCTGTACGGCTAATCTTGACCTTATCGCCGCACAGTTCTTCTCCATATTTATTCAGGCTCCGGTATGCTGCATCCACATGCATTTTCATGGTTGGGGATCACACCTTTCCAAATTTTTCAATACCTTTGCCTGGCTTATTTCTTATCAAAAACAATCATGTCTCTCAGCTTGGTCAGCGTAACCTTGGTTTCGGCCGTTGTCTCACCCAGCAGGCTGGCAATCTGCTGTGCAGCTACCATCTGCTTATCGATGACCTTCTGTGCCATTTCCATGGTTTCTTCACGCAGGCGGTAGGTGTTTTCCTGAGCAGCAACTTCCTTTGTAATATCACGGAAGATGCCCATGACCAGCTTTTCCTTACCGATATAAATCAGATTCTGCATGGTAGTTATGCCGTACTGCGGATATTCCACTTTCTTATCGATAATGGACTCACCCGTTTCAAACACATACTGGAAGTCGGAGGAATCGATGATCTCATACAGGCATTTTTCCAATGCCTCGTGGCGGGTAAGGCCAAAGGTTTCTTCTGCTGCGCGGTTGAATTCCACGATGTTCATTTCTTCGTCCACGATAATCGTGACATTTGGGGTTTCACTCAGCACATAATTGGAGAGGGACTCAGCACGCTCCTTCATATACGGCACGCACATGGTCAGCTCTGCTTTGTTCTGATAGACCGCAATCGCCTTTTCACGGCAGGTAGCATAACCACAGGAACCACAGTTCAGCTCGTCTTCGGGGCTGGTCTTGCCAATCTTGGCCAGAATTGCACGGATGGTTTCTTC
>DVIY01000219.1 GCA_018710915.1 Candidatus Gallacutalibacter pullistercoris | reverse complement strand
ACACCAGGAATCAACAAGTCCATTATCAACATAAAGAACCAGAATCCCATCATATTTTTCCTTTCTTCCAAATATCACATATAATTAAAACAAAAAAGCGGACGAAATCAATCGTCCGCTTTCGCTACCGTATCAGACTTCAGCAGACTGAATTAGTCGCTGCTGAAGGGCAGAAGAGCCAGATGACGGGCACGCTTAATAGCGACCGTCAAGTCACGCTGATGACGGGCACAAGTACCGGTCACACGGCGGGGCAAAATCTTTGCACGCTCAGAAATGAAGCGGCGAAGTCTGGCAACATCCTTATAATCAATGGTTTCCACCTTGTCAACACAGAAGCTGCATACCTTTCTGCGGCCCTTGCGTCCACCGCGGCGGTTCTCTCTCTCGGGTCTGTCAGCCATGGAAAAGCCTCCTTTTCATCAAAAATAAAATCAAGAATCAAATATTGGGGAAGAGTCCCGGTTTTTCTGCTCAGAAGGGCAAATCGTCGTCCATGGGAATCTCTTCAAAATCGCCGGTATCACCGCTGGTATAAGCGGGAGCCGGTTCAGCTGCCGGTTTGGAGTAGCTGTTGTTATTGTTGTAGCTATTATTATTGTAGCTGCCGCCATAAGAATGATCGCCGTAATTTCCATTATCGGAACTGCGCTTGGACTCTGTAAAACTCACATTGTTTGCCTGAATTTCAACAGCCTTGCGTTTATTTCCGTCGCGATCAGTGTAGGAACGGGTCTGAATCGAACCTTCTACCGCAATCATCTGGCCTTTACGAAAATATTTGCAGACAAACTCTGCTGTGCCTCTCCAGGCAACAATATCAATAAAATCGGCCTGACGCTCTGCTCCAGCTTTTACATAGCCACGATCTACCGCAATGGTAAATGTAGTAACAGCATTTCCGTTAGGAGTATGACGCAGTTCAGGATCCGCTACCAGACGACCCATCAATACAGCAACATTCAACACTACAATCCACTCCCTTCAGCGCTTATTCAGCGTCGGCAGTCACTTCAGCCGCCTTTGCGGGCTTCTCGTTCTTGACTTCCTTCTTGACGATAAGGGAACGAAGAACGCCGTCCGTAATCTTGAAGACACGGTCCAGTTCAGCGGTGAAAGCAGGAACGCTCTTGAAGTTGATCAGGGTGTAGTAACCCTCGGTCTGCTTCTGGATCGGGTATGCCAGACGGCGCTTACCCCAATCGTCCACGCTTTCCACAGTGCCGTGTTTATCGATCAGCTTCTTGAACTTCTCAACAACAGCAGCAGCGCCTTCCTCACCCAGCTTGGTGGAGAGGATGAATACGGTCTCGTAGGAATTGATAATCTCTGTCATGCTAGTTGCACCTCCTTTTGGACATAAGGCCCCTTCATATCCGGGGCAAGGATGATTGACAGCCCATAGGCAGTCAACAGAATTATTATAGCAACAGACTGCCTGTGGGTCAAGCTTTTTTTGAAAAAAGGCGAAACCGTGGGATTTTCTGTGCTTTTAAAAAGTGCTTTTGTGCAAAGATTCCAGGAACTTACAAAAAACGGGGCAGCCAAGTTACAATCATATAGCACACCAGCAGGCAAATGGTAATGGGTACATTCACATTTCCATGGGTTTGCAGCTGCACGTGATATTCAGCGGCAGGCAGATTTTGTGTGCGCAGCTTGTGGATTGTTTTCAGGCAATGATTCATGTACATATGATTGCCGCGTAAGCCGGTAAAGAGCATTACAATCAACATAATTCCCAAGATCGCCGTAGGAAGCAGGAAGATGAACAAATCGTGCGGATTCTGCCACAGCAAATCGAGAATCATATTGGCCTGTTGTGAAGTCAAAGCAACCGTATTCGGGTCTGCACCGATTTCTGTAAAAAGCTGTTGAATTAAAGGAGCAGTCCAAACCGCGTTGATGTACGTGTAGGTAATAAAAAGTGCAAACATCAGTGCTGTAATAATGGCACCAAATTTATATTGTTTACGGTACAGCATCCAACCGCCTGAAAACAGAAAAGCACAGAAATTAAAGCGCCCGCGTTTATAGGTTTTGATATTGCGGAAGGTAGGCAAATAATAGGCTGTATTGGTCTGCACCAGTTTTGCAATTTCTTCCGCAGGGATATCGTCGATCAGCTCCTGCGGTGCAACACCGCCCATAGGGTCCAGTGCAAAAGGCATGGGTGCGCCGCCCATACCGCCTCCGGGGAAGGGGGAATTTCCCGGGAACGGACCATTGCTATTATTAGGAAAAGGGGAATTGCCGTTTTGCGGCGGCTGTGCATAAGGGTTCTGCGTGTTATTCTGCGTTGTTTTGCGGTTGTTATGCTGCGCCGGGCTGCCGGAAAGAGAAGAGCCGCACTGGTCGCAGAACAGGGCGCTGTGTGCATTGAGCTTGCCGCAATTGGGGCATTCCTGATCTTTGATTTCCGCGCTTACATCCGGATGCGTCGGGGCTGTTGGCGGCTCCCAGTTTTTTCCTTGCTCATGAAGGTCATCAAATATGCATTTCCCTTCGTTCTGATAACAATCCCGATGATACGGGGCCCCGCATTGGGGGCAAACTACAATATCATCGCCCGTCTGGAAAGGCTTCCCGCAGACAGGGCATTTGATACCGGTATAATCTGACATAATACAAGTTCCTCCGCGGTTTTAAAATTATTAAAGTGTCGGTTTGGACGG
>DVIY01000218.1 GCA_018710915.1 Candidatus Gallacutalibacter pullistercoris | reverse complement strand
AGATTTGTCAGGTTTTTTTTCAGCAGCTTTGCCTTCAGCCGGCTGCATGGCGTCATTTTTCATTTTATGGAGACGAAATTTCATTCTTCATTCCCCCTCTTTCTACGGCTGAAAAAGCCCTGCTTCTTTTCGCTGCCGGCTTCGGGGAGAAGCAGCTCTTCCAATGCATTAATCAGGGTTTCTCTGGTATAATTGCGGGTCAGAATTCCATTGATGGCCAGCGAAATCTGCCCTGTTTCTTCTGAGACAACTACCACTACTGCGTCGGAATTTTCACTCATGCCAATCGCGGCACGATGGCGGGTACCCAAATCAATACTGATGCTGTCATTTTTCGTCAGCGGAAGAATACACCCGGCAGCGTATACCATACCTTCGCGCATAATCATCGCCCCATCATGCAGGGGAGCCTTATTAAAAAAGATGTTCCCGATAATTGCAGCCGTCGGTTCTGCGTTGACGACTGTACCGGTATCTACAATTTCTTTCAGCTTGGTTTTGCGCTCAAAGACGACCAGTGCGCCCATTTTCTGCTTTTGCAGCGTCATACAGGCATCTGCTACCGCATAAATGCCCCGGCGTTCATTTTTGAGTTCTGCTTCTATATCTTTTTGTGCAGCAGCCAGGGAAAACGGCTTCCCAACGCCATTCCTTCCCATTTGTTCCAATGCGCGGCGAAGCTCCGGCTGAAAAACGATGAGCAAAGCGACCATGGTAAACTGGAAGAACATGGTCAGCAGTTCTTTCATCATGCGCAGCTCCAGATAATTGGACAGTGCAAACACCACCACTACCAGCAGCAGGCCTTTTACCAGCTGTTCGGCACGGGATTCCCGCACCAGCTTGATGCCGCTGTAGATGATAAAGGAAACCGCCAACACATCCACTGCGTCCGCAAAATTGAACTGGCGAACCAGATCCATAAACAGCACCCAAAACTGTTGTAAACTTTCCATCGCTCCCATCCTTTCCGTTACTTCCCTCACTGCCCTTTTCTTTGCTGAAAATTGATAGGGGCCAATCTCCCCGCAGTTTTTTATTCTCTCTATTAGTTTTATTGTACCATATCTATTATAAGATGCAAATCATTTTGAAAATTTTCTATGAATCATTTTCAAAAACCCTGCGGTGACCTGTGGGATTTCAGCAAAATTGCTAAATGCCGACGGCGCCAGACGAATTGTCCCCTGCTCCAGCGTACCCATCGCCCGATGGGCCGCCGGTGCACAGTGCAGCCCGCACCGCACGGCGATTCCCTGCCGGGCCAGTATAGCTCCGGCCTCTTCGCTCGAGAAGCCCTGTACATTGCACGAAAGCAGCGGTGCAAAATGCTGTGGGTCTGGCCGGGGCGTGTACAAAACAACTTCTGGAATCGATGCCAGGCGGTCATACAAAGCCTGCACATAGGCCATTTCATGGCGGAAAAGTTCTTCCCGGCGCTGTTTGACAAAACGGATTCCTGCACGCAATCCGGCGATTCCCGGAACATTCAGTGTGCCGCTCTCAAACCGGTCGGGCATCTCCTGCGGCTGGCGCAGCTGCATGGAACTGCTGCCAGTTCCTCCTTCCAGAATCGTCTCTAACTGCTCACCGCGCGCAGTCAGCAGCAATCCTGTTCCCATAGGGCCGTACAGCCCTTTATGGCCCGGCACGCACAGAAAATCCAGCCCCATTTCCTGCATATCGATTGGCAATACACCTGCACTCTGTGCAGCGTCCACCGCAATCGGGATTTGATACGCATGTGCCAAAGCGGCGATTCGTTCTACTGGCAGCCTTGCCCCCCACACGTTGGAGGCGTGTGTACAGAGAATCAGGCGCGTCTTTTCGTTCATCGATTTTCGAAAGGCATCCACTGTCGCATCATGATCCCCAATAGAAACATGTGCAGCCGTATAGGTGACCCCTTTTTCCCGCAGTGCTTCCAGTGGGCGCATGGCCGCATTGTGCTCCAGATCAGATACCACTACATGGTCGCCCGCTTTCAGCCAGCCTTTGAGAACCATATTCAGCGCCTGTGTGCAGTTCAGCGGAAACGCCACATTTTCAGGGCCGGGGCCATGAAAAAAATCAGACGCCTCTTTCCGGCAGGCATACAGCTCTTCTGCCGCAGCCATGCTCATACGATACCCACTTCGTCCGGGATTTGCGCTGAACGTCCGCAGCGCGCGGTCTACTGCTTCCCGCACTGGGCGGGGCTTGGGAGAGGTTGTGGCGGCATTGTCAAGATATATCATCGCAAATCCGCCCTTTCAAGCCTTCCAAGAATTTTAATATTGGCCTGGCGGAGTATTTTTTCCGCCTGATCGGCATTTTCCGGCACATACAGGTTATATCCGCAGCCGGCCCTACTGGAACGGGTACTGCGTTCCACATAGGACCTGATTCCATGTCGAAACAAAAGCTCGCGGCCTCTCATAGCATATGTGACGGAACTCACCTGAATGACAGGCTTTTCCATCGCAAAACCACCTCTCTGAAAAATACGGAGGAACCTCCGCTCTTCCAGAATATGCAGCCTGCGGGGAATTTGTCCGCTTTCAATACTGTCAGTGCAGCAAACAGACGCTGTGCACAGCGATTCCTTCACCTGCACCCGTAAAGCCCAGGCCCTCTTCGGTAGTGGCTTTTACGCTGACCTGCCCGATACCGATTCCGCATGCTACGGCCAGCTTTTCGCGCATGGAATCAATATGCGGCCGGAGCTTCGGCGCCTGTGCCAGAATGGTCGCATCAATATTTTCAATTTCATACCCTTTTTCGCGGACTACGCGGCACACTTCTGCCAGCAAAAGCAGGCTGTCGGCCCCTTCATAAGCCGGGTCGGTATCCGGGAACAGCTTGCCAATATCCCCCAGTGCGGCAGCTCCCAGCAAGGCATCTGCTATCGCATGGGCGAGAACATCTGCATCCGAATGGCCCAAAAGCCCCTTTTCCCAGGGAATCTCCACCCCGCCCAGAATCAGGCGGCGGCCTTCTACCAACCGGTGCACATCATATCCATGTCCGATTCTCACTGAAATCAGCCATCCTTTCTGTTGTTTTCTTCCTTTTGCAGCCTTTGCCGTTCTTCCAAAATGGCGCGCGCATACAGCAGGTCTTCCGGTGTCGTCACTTTCAGATTGCTGCGCCGTCCCATACAGAGATGTACCCGGCGCCCTGAAAACTCCATGAGCTGGCAATCATCGGTAAAATCTTTTCCGGCTGCGCGCGCTTTTTCCATCGCCTGTTCATATTCTTCCCGGAAAAATACCTGCGGAGTCTGCACCGCGCGCAGCAGGCTGCGGTTCGGGGTGAATGTGACAAATTCTTCTGCATCCACTTCCTTTATGGTGTCCACCACCGGCACCGCCAGCGAAGAGGCGCGCCATTTTTTGCAGTCCGCAATCACGGCGGCAATTTCCTGTTGGGTTACCAGCGGCCGCGCACCATCGTGAATGGCGATAATTTCGCAGTCCCCCGCCGCCCGCACGCCTGCCGCGACCGATTCCTGCCGTGTACTGCCGCCTGGGACAATCCACCTGATTTTTGGAAAAGGCTTTGCGAGTTTGCCAATCATCGGGATATCCTCTTGACGGCACACCAGCACTGCTTCATCCACGCAGCCTGACTGGTCAAAAGTCCTCAATGTATGGACCAGCAGCGGTTCTCCGCACAGCTTCAGCAGCTGTTTCGGAACGCTCCCCCCCATACGGGTGGAACTTCCCGCTGCTACGATCACCGCACAAACACGCTCCATTTGATTCATCCTTTCCTGCGCCGGAAGGCGCGTTTTTTGATATTCCATCTGGATTGAAAAAAGTCCGGCGCAGGTATTCATTATAGACCCTCTGCCGCCACAGGGCAATTTACAATCCTGTTACCCGAAAATACAAATCTGTTTATTTTTGCCCTTTTCCTGCCTGAACATCCAGATTCCGGTAAAAAATCCGGTTATTCCGGCAGATTTCATCTCCGGGACGGAAGATTTCGGCCGCCTCGTTACAGGCGCAGGCCTTTTCTATCTCTCCCAGCCGGTACCAGCAGACATTCATTTGCAGATAAGGAACATATCCGTATGCATCCATCTGCACAAACCCGCCTGCCTGTAAATCCGGCTTCTGGCGCACAGCCGCTTCATACCAGAAAATAGCATCCCGGTACTTTTCCCGCTCGAAAAACCAGCCGCCCAGTTCACAGCAAAGCTCTGCCCGGGGTGCACCGTACCGCAGCCCCCGCAGCAGTGCAGAAAATGCCCCTTCCGCATCACCACAGGCTTTTCGGCACCACGAAAGCACCCGGCAGGCCTCCAGGCAATTTTCTTTCCAGCCTTCCCCGGAATCCAGAAATTGCGTGAGCACCCGGCCAGCCTCTTCAAACCGCCGGTGATAATACAGCTCCCGCGCATAATAAAAACGGTCGCGTGGGCTGAGCGTTTGCCCCCTGGCCAAAAGGCTTTCGTAAATATGCAGGTTCCGGTCGGAATCCCCTGCTTTTTCTTTATGATGGCAGACGGCAGCATCGCTGTAGATGATTTTTCCGGACGGTGCAATGGACTCATGTACTGCTCCCTGCCAGCAAAAATTCTTTTCCCGGCGCAGAAGGCGTTCTCTGTAATAGGAAAAAACAGGGCTGCCCTGTTTGTCAAAGGCGGTATGATACAGCATCATGACAACGTCTGTATCCGGCTGCATCTCACATTTAAGATGCAGCAATCGTTCCCGGTCTTCCTGTTCTATGATATCATCTGCATCCAGCCACATGCAATAGTCCATATGTGCTTTTGAAAAGGAAAAATTCCGTGCTGCGGAAAAATCATCCTGCCAGGGAAAGGAAAAAACATTCGGGGTATATCTGCGGGCAATTTCAACGGTCCGGTCGCTGCTGCCTGTATCCACAATGATAATTTCATCCACAGCTTCCTTCACAGAATCCAGGCATCTTGCCAGTACCTCTTCTTCGTTTTTTACAATCATACACAGGCTGATTGTATTCATCCACACACTCCTTTCCGATACAAGAGGTACGGGGCTGCCGCGATATACGGCAGTCCCGAATTTTATCGATAACTCTCTGGTACGGTTATTTTCTCAGCTGTTTCCAGAAATGATCCCGGCTTGTTCCAATGAACTCAACAATTGGTTGACAACCGCAGCAATATCTTGCGTGGTAGCATTGGATGGATCTGCAACTGGTGCTACATAGGCGGCCTGCTGGGCAGAAGTGCCCTCAGGGCCAGTGGCTCCCGTTGCACCGGTCGGGCCGGTTGGGCCGGTGGCTCCCGTTGCGCCGCTCGGGCCGGTTGGGCCGGTGGCCCCTGTTGCGCCGCTCGGGCCGGTTGGGCCGGTGGCTCCTGTCGCGCCGCTCGGGCCGGTTGGGCCGGTGGCTCCTGTTGCGCCGCTCGGGCCGGTTGGGCCGGTGGCTCCCGTTGCGCCGCTTGGACCGGTTGGGCCGGTGGCTCCCGTTGCGCCGCTCGGGCCGGTTGAGCCGGTGGCTCCCGTTGCGCCGCTCGGGCCGGTTGGGCCGGTGGCCCCTGTTGCGCCAGTGGGACCAGTCGGTCCAATAC
>DVIY01000217.1 GCA_018710915.1 Candidatus Gallacutalibacter pullistercoris | reverse complement strand
ACATTCCTCCAATACAAAGAATCTGCAACCGGAATCCACCTTTTCTCGCTGCCGATTCAATCTATTGCGTGACGCGAACTCTCCGGCATCCGGTGGCTCAACCTGCTCAAATCGAACGCTGCAACAAGAGGATGGCTAACAGTCTTTCCAACGGACATGGGAGCCCAAGGAGAGGTTGGTCAGCCAGTTGCTCCTCTCATTGTAGCTTAGGCACGAGATGGAAGGAAAGCCGGACTGGCTGCCCGCCTTTCCTGTCCAAATTTATTGTAATAGGAGAGAATTTGACTATGGGAGACTTGTTTACCCCCGAGAACAGATTCCTGACAATCGACAAATTTGATCGCCGTATGCGCGAGTTGGAAGATTTCCGCTTTGTGGAAATGAAATCTATTTTACCCATGGACGCAATGGACGACTATGCCCCTTCCGGCTCGGTTCATACACAAATTCCCGATAAAGTAGAAGGCTGCACTGTACAGGAAGGTGACTTTCTAATTGGCTGCGACCGGTACTGGTGGGTGCGTGCCATGGTTACAATTCCGGAAGCAAAACCCGGACTGATTCCCGCTGGTTATTTTGATTTTGGCCGTACAGGCGGAGGAGGAAATTCAGGTTTTGAATCCCTGCTGTATGTAGACCGTCATCCCTATCAGGGCGTAGATGGCAATCATAAAGAAGTGTTGTTTGCCGATCTGGCTGGAAAAACTGTTGAACTCACCTTTCTTCTGTGGAGCGGTTTGGAGGGCGGCGGCGGACACCGTGACCTGATTCACCGCGTTTCTGCTGCAAAAATCGGCTACCTTCATGAAGCAGCCGACGATTATTATTATTCTGCCAAGGCGCTGGTAAAGACCCTGAAGCTGCTGCCGGATGACCATCAGGACCGTGCACGGCTGGTGGCCGCGATGGATCGTTCCCTTCTGCCTATTAACTGGGATCATGACCATTTTTACGACACCATCGGCGCGGCTGCTGGCTGTCTGAAAAGCGAATTGGCTGCGATGGAAAAGCACAGCGATGTCACCATCCGCTGTGTGGGCCATACTCACATCGACGTAGCATGGCTGTGGCGCCTGAACCACACCCGCGAGAAAGCCATGCGTTCCTTCTCTACTGTGCTGCATCTGATGGATGAATTTGACGAGTATGTCTTCCTGCAAACACAGCCGCAGCTGTACCGTTACATTCAGAAAGACTGCCCCGAACTGTTCGAGAAAATCCGCCAGAAAGTAGCCGAGGGCAAATGGGAGACCGACGGCGGCATGTGGCTGGAAGCCGACTGCAACATCAGTTCCGGTGAAGCCCTTACCCGTCAGTTCCTGTATGGCATCCGTTTCTTCCAGAAGGAATTCGGCAAAACCTGCACATACCTGTGGCTGCCCGACGTATTCGGTTACAGCTGGGCTCTGCCGCAGATTTTGAAGCAATGCAATATTGATACCTTTATGACCACCAAGATCAGCTGGAACCAGTTCAACACCATGCCGGATGACCTGTTCCGCTGGCGTGGTATGGACGGCACAGAAGTCCTCACCTACTTTATCACCACCCCCGAAGTGGGCCAGTCGCTTGACAACCGCTTCTCTACCTATAACGGTATGCTCAGCCCCCGCACGATGCTGGGCAGCTGGAAGAAATTCCGCAACAAGCAGCTCTCCAATGAAGTTCTGATTTCTTACGGCTTTGGCGATGGCGGCGGCGGCGTAAACCGCAATATGCTGAAAATGCGCCGTGCTATGGACCAGATTCCCGGCCTGCCCAACGTCAAGACCACCCGTGCAGGCGATTTCTTCCGCGATATTCATGAAAAGGTAGACAATACCGACCGCTATGTACACACCTGGGACGGTGAGCTGTATCTGGAATACCATCGCGGCACCTATACCAACCAGGGACGAAACAAGAAATGGAACCGTAAAACGGAGAACCACCTTTCACAGACGGAATGGCTGTCTGCCATGAGCTGGGTGCAGGGCGGCGGCTACGATACAGAAACCATCAATGAATCCTGGGAAACCCTTCTGCGAAACCAGTTCCACGACATCATTCCCGGTTCTTCCATTCAGGAAGTATATGAGGATTCCTGGAAAGAATATGAGCAGGCGAATGCCGCACTGGATACGGTGCAGGAAGGCGCGCGTAAGGTCCTGATCCAGGGAAAAGAGGACTGCTGGACGCTGTACCATTTCGGCAGCTTTTCACGCACGGAAGCCGTATTTATTCCCGAAGCCCGTGATGGTATCTTTGAAGTAGATGATGGCGAACTGGTCGCGCAAAAGGCCGAAGGCGGCTATTGGGTGCAGGTAGCTTTGCAGCCTCTGACCCCTACTATCCTCAATTTTGTGCCTGGAGAAACCAGGGCAGTAGAAGCTCCCTTTGGTGTTGATCTGGAAAACCGCTGCCTGGAAACCCCGTTCTATACCCTGCGTTGGAACGAACAGGGCCGTCTGACCCGTATCTGGGATAAGACCCATCAGCGGGAAGTTCTGGCCGGAGAAGGCAACCGCCTCGAAATCTTTGAGGATAAACCCAAGGACTTCGACGCATGGGATATTGATATTTACTATACCGATAAGATGGAAGTCGTCGATGCTGTATCGGCCGAGCTGATTGCCTGTGGCCCCGTCAAAGCGGTTATCCGCTTTACTTACCGCTACAACAAATCTGAAATTACACAGGATATGACTGTGTATGCCAGAAGCCGCCGCATCGATTTTGAGACCCGCGTAGACTGGCATGAAACCCGGCGCCTGCTGAAAACCGCATTTGATGTGGATATCCGCAGCACACGTGCCACCTATGATATCCAGTATGGACACGTAGAACGCCCCACCCATATGAACAACAGCTGGGATTGGGCCAAATTTGAAGTGGTAGGCCATAAATGGGCCGATCTTTCTGAAGACGGTTATGGCGTCAGCCTGCTGAACGACTGCAAATACGGCTATAATATCAAAGGCAATGTCATGAAGCTCTCTCTGCTCAAGAGCAGCAAATATCCAGACCCTGTATCGGATATGGGAGAGCATACCTTTACATATTCCCTGCTCCCGCACGCTGGTTCTGTAACAGAAGGCAATACCATTGAAGAATCTGTTGTTTTAAACCTGCCTGCCGAGGCATTGGCCGGTACTGCAATGAATTGGCAGAGGCCGGTAATTCTTACCGGCCGGCGTCTGGTGCTGGATGCTGTGAAAAAATCTGAAGACGGCGACGATTTGATTGTCCGCCTGCATGAGTGCCGTGGCGGCCGCATGACCGTGAAGCTGGAAAGCGACCTGGCTGTGGACTCTATTCATGCCTGCAATCTTTTGGAAGAAGAAACTGGTGAAACCTGGGCTCCCAACCAGTGGGAAATCAGCTGGAAGCCGTTTGAAATCAAAACTTTCCGCCTGAAGCTGAAAAAATAATCTCTTAAAGCAGCAGGCGCCCTGCTTCCTGAACCTGGAAGCAGGGCGCCTCTTTCTTTTTATCTTCTCTTCAAAATCTCATCCAACAATGCATTTGCTGCATCTTCTTTACTCATCAGCGGCAAAGCGTTTTCACTGTCTTCTGTAATCAGCGTCAGCAAATTGGTATCTACTGCAAAACCAGCACCGGACTCTTTTACGTTGTTGGCTGCAATCATGTCTACATGTTTTTTATGCAGTTTCTTACGGGAGTTCTCCAGCATATCGCGGGTCTCCATCGAAAAGCCGCACAGATATTGCCCTTCCCGGCGATGCTCTCCAAGATAGCCGAGAATATCCTTCGTGCGAACCAACGGGATGCTCATATCGCCATCCTTCTTTTTCAGCTTATCTTCGGCCACCTGTGCTGGTGTATAATCCGCCACAGCTGCCGCCTTGATAATAATATCCTGCCCGGATGCACGGCTGGTCACCTCCCGGAACATATCTTCTGCGGAAATAATCTCTACCACCTGCATAAAACGGGGGCGTTCCAACGAAGTCGGGCCCGTAACCAGCGTGACCTCTGCACCGCGCCGCGCTGCCGCACGGGCAATTGCATACCCCATCTTCCCAGAAGAATGATTGGTAAGATAACGAACCGGGTCTAATGATTCCTGCGTAGGCCCTGCTGTCACCAGGACACGCAAGCCCGCCATATCTTTTTCACGGGCACTTGTTTGCAGAATCCAATCCAGCAGCACTTCGGGTTCGGGCAGCTTTCCCGCTCCGGTATCGCCGCAGGCCAAATATCCGCTGGCGGGTTCTACTACCTGCCAGCCAAACCGTCGCAATGTCTCCATATTTTCCTGTGTCACCGGGTTTTCATACATACGGGTATTCATCGCCGGAGAAATCAATTTGGGGCAATTGCATGCCAATATCGTAGTCGTCAGCATATCATCGGCTATTCCATGCGCCAGCTTTGCAATGACATTAGCGGTTGCAGGAGCCACCATGACAACATCCGCTTTCTTGGCTAAAGAGACATGCTCTACATCAAACTGAAAACATCGGTCGAAAGTATCGACCGGCGCTTTATTTCCTGTCAAAGTCTCAAAAACCATAGGAGAAATAAATTTTGTCGCATTTTCTGTCATAAGCACATGAACCTCTGCATGCTGCTTGACCAGCATAGAGGCCAATGAGGCAGCCTTATATGCCGCAATACTGCTGGAAACACCAAGAAGCACAGTTTTTCCTTTCAGCATAGA